>NZ_JBTYMC010000096.1:0-22283 GCF_054880855.1 Streptomyces sp. S6
GCGGCCGGCGCCCCGGGCCCGCAGCGCGTCCGCGACGGCGTCCGCGCGCAGGCTCAGCTCCCGGTAGGTGACATCGCCGTCGGGGCCGGTCAGTGCGATCGCGTCGGGAGAGCGTTCGACGTGGTCCCGGAACAGCCGCAGCAGCGAGCGGGACGAGGGCAGCTCCCGGCCGGTGTCGTTGGCGGCCGGTTCCCGGTCGGCGCGCGGGCTGAGCGACTCCACGATGTGGTCGAGGAACGCGTCCATCGGCTCGGCGCCGCCGGGCACGTCCCGCCAGCTGAGCACGATCTCGGTCCGGCCGGCGCTCTCGACGACATCGACGCAGGGGGGTGACGACGGTCCGCAGCCGCCGAGGACGTACACCGTCGTGGCCCGGAACGACTCGGTGCTGTAATCCGCCAGATCGACGGCTCCCAGGCTGCTGACGGTGGCGGTACCCATGTAGCGCTCCGTCTTGACCGAGTTCTCCTCCATGCTGTCGGCGATCAGCCGGACGACGCGCCGCGGCATCCGCAGCAGCCAGGACGGGGTGCGCAGGCTCAGCTCCCGGCGCTCGGCCAGCGCGGTCAGCAGGTCTTCGTGTATCTGCTCCCAGCCGGTTCCCGAGGCGACGTCGAGGTCGACGGAGAGCGACAGCCAGCCGGTGGAGCGCAGATCCGGCTGGTGCCGGCGCAGGTCGACGGGGACGAAGAACCGTTCCGGCGTTCCCGTCGGACGCAGGGCGGCGATGGCCGCGATCACCTTGGCGGTGACCGAGGCGTGGTTGCCGACGACCGTCCGCCGCCGCCAGGTCAGGGCGCGTGCCCCGCGCACGACCGGCGCCATCGACGAGGGCCAGTCCGGCTTGTTCGTGCCCTCCGCGATGGGGGGCGGACCCTCGGGCATGAGGTGGTGCAGGAAGTCCGGGATGTTCCAGTCGGACGGCGCCCCGAGCGGCTCCTCGCCGCGCAGTGCCCGGAAGACGTCGGACGCCCAGACGTGGATGCCGCGGGCGTCGCTCACGGCGTGGAACCCGCGGAACACCAGCCGCAGCGGCTGCCCGGCCTGCCGGACCAGCAGAACCTCGAAGGTCGGCCCGCCGTCGTTCAGCGTGGTGTGCAGGGCGGGGTGGGCGAACAGCTCCTCACCCGGCCGGAGTTCCACCACGCGCACGGCCGGGGGGACGCCGCTGTCGATCCATCGTCGGCGCCTGCGGCGCAGGCGGGTGCCCGGACAGACGGCCGCCGCCTTCTCCACGGCCGCGGCGAGCGCCTCCGCGGTCACCTCGCCCTCGCCCTCAAGGACCTGCTGGCACACGTTCGGGACGCCCATCCCGACGTAAGTCCACTCGTCAGGCCCGACACGTCGGGAGTATGACGAGATAAGAGCGTTCATGGCTTCCTCCTGGACTAATACGGGTCGCAGTATGCCGGTTGGGGATGCGCCGGAATCTTCCGTTTTTGGTAAGAAGGAGAGAAGGGGACGGCATGAACTTCGACCCGCGACCCCTGGATGTGAATTTCCGGTGAACCGTCGTGCTGCCGACGGCGGGCTCACACCGCGACGATCGACGTCCGGACAGCCCGAAACGACCGCACCCGGCCTCCACGTGGGAGGCCGGGTGCGGTCGGGGGAAAACGGAAGGCGGGGTTCAGGCCTACTTCGTCTCCTGCGGACTGCGGACAGAGTGGGTCGCTGACTCACGATCGGTCGCGGGGCTACCTGAATGACGGCGTCCTCGCGGAGATCGTTACGGTCACTGCTCGTGACAGACGAGTTTCCATACTTCCGGTATCACCCTGACCGCATGGCTACGGGCTCTGTGGTGGCCTCAGATGCGGCTTGCGTGTGCTGCGGGCGTGAACGTGGCTATGTCTATACGGGTCCGGTATATGCGGCAGAACAGCCTGGCGGGCGGTTGTGCCCGTGGTGCATCGCGGACGGGACTGCCGCTGCGAGGTATGAGGCTCAATTCTGCGGTGACGTTGTCGGGGGCGACGTGTCCAGGGAGGTACTGATGGCCATTGCAGAGCGGACGCCGGGCTTCACGGGGTGGCGGGACGAGCAGTGGCTGCTGCACTGCGCTGACGGCGCTGCCTTCCTGGGGCGCGCAGGGGCTACGGAGCTCGCGGCCCACCCGGATCGGCGGGAGATCAGTTACTGGGGTTGGCCTCCAGATCAGATCGACCATTTCCTCGACTCCCTAGACAAGGCCGGACAGCCGACCGCCTACCTCTTCCGGTGCCGGGTTTGTGCGATCTATCTTGCCTACATGGACTTCACGTAGTCCTCGTGGCTGTCGGTCTGGTGTCACTCGTTGGGCTTGAGGTGCCGCTGGCACTGATCAGAGTTCACACAGCGCTCGACCTTCTTGCTCGGCTGCGTCGACTTTCTTGGTCAGTGCATCAACGAGGCCGATGCGGCCCTCGAACAGTTGGGATACATCCCGCCCGGTAAACATGATGACGTTGTTGCGACTGCCTCGGGAGTTGCGCACGAAGTGGTCTAGCACGCCGGGGTCGTAGCCAGCCATGGATACGAAAGCACCTCGCGTGCTGTCGAGTTTGCCGTCGACCTTTCCCTTAAAGTCGAGCAGGTCCCCGAGGTCTGGCTGTGCGGTTCGCCATCGAGCTTCGACGATATATGTAAACCCTCGGAAGTGGAACGAGCCATCGATTTGCTCATGGGCTATGCGGTAGGGCGGGCGGTAGTCCAGGTCGTAGGTCTGAAAAAGCCGTGCGAATAGCTTCTCCAAGTCGTAACCACGCCGTTGTGCAGACTCGCTTGCACCTTGCTGGACGAGCTTCAAGAAGTCGAGACGCAGTTCTCCGATCGTAGCCTGGCGTTCTTGGAGCAGTTGGAGGCGTCTCTTCTCGGCAACCCGGCGGGCAGTAGCTGCTGCCCGCTCCGGGTCGATAAGGACCTTTTGCTCCTGTGCTACTTGCTTCAACTCGGCGAGAGCTTCGGCGCCAGCTTTCTGGTCAGGGGCGTCCGCGTGCGGCTTCCGCATATGGCAAAGCTCTTCGACGATCTTGCGTTGAATGGTGTATCCAGATGCGCCTTGCTCGTGGAGTTCGTCAAAGATGGCCCGCGCGATCTTCGCTTTACTCATGCCAAGTTGATCGTATCGGTCGTATAGCTGCCGAGGGACGCCTGCCGCATAGAGGATTGCGCGTAGATCGTCACGCCAATGCAACGCATCACGGCACACAGCAATGGCTGCCCGTGTGACGCTGGTCGACACCGGTCCTGCGGTCCACGCGTTGCTCATCGATTCCGAAGACTCCACGGGTAGGTGTCCCTTCTAGGCCCAGGCTCGGCCGGTCTGGAGGTATTCCTCCACAGGGATCGACTCGACGTCGGCGCTCATGCGGTCCGTGGACAGCAGGCTGTCGAGATAGTCGATCTTGTGGCGGATGAGGCAGGCGATGTCGCAGTCGTAAGTGGTCGTCACAGTCTCGCCCGTGGCTCGGCCTCGTCGCGTCCGGTGGGCAGACCGATTGGGCGGACTGGTCCGGCGAAGATGGCGGCGCCTTGTTGGACGAGCCCGAGGGCACGCATTTGGCGACTGGGCGGCACTTCCACGACTTGACCCCCCTTTGTCCGTGTTGGATTCGGGTCGTCCCCGTGGCGGACACTCCAGACGGTACCGAGCGTGCAGGGCCGGTGGGGTCGTGTCCACGTGAATTGCCGCGACTCCCCGTCTCCGCTGGGACGGGCCATGCTCTCGGCGGGGGAGGCTTCGGTCTTGCTTGTTGCCATACCGCGCACGACAGGTGGAGCTCGCCTACTTCCAGCCGTCCAGCGATACCTGGAGTCCGCCCGTCAGATAGCTGTGGAGGGCACTGGCGGTGGTCGCCACGAAGCTCTTGGGGATGGCGTCGGTGTCGACCCAGCACACTTGGGCGTGCTTGACCGGTTCGCGGTTTTCGGGTTCGCCGCTCCAGTCATGGGCGGCGAAGACGACCGTGAGGAAACCGTTGGGGGCCTCCACGCCCCAGGCGCCGTGGATGATGTGGGCGACCTTGAGGGACTCGGGCTTCACCGTCAGGCCGGTCTCCTCGTAGAGCTCGCGAACGGCGGTCTCGGTGATGGGCTCACTGGGTTCGCTCTTGCCGACGGGTAGGTCCCACAGGCCCTGGGCGAACTTGGCGTTTTCGCTGCGCTGGAGGAGGACGACGCGGTTGGTGGCCTTGTCGTGGACGATGACGGCGGCGACCAGCAGGGTCATGGATTCGAGCGCCGGCTCCAGGGCCTTCGGCTGGTCGTCGGTCTGCTGGGTCACGGTGTTCCCTTCGTCGGGCGGGTTGTTGGGCATGTTAGGCGAGGGCCTCGCGGGCGCGGCGGGCAAGATCGGCGGCGCCGGGAACGCGGCGGCGCTGGTAGACCGCGAGCGTGGAGCGGATCGACGTGATCGCCTTCCGGGTCCGGTCGGAGGTCATGCCCTCCATGAGGACTAGGGCCTGGGTCCATGCGGCGACGGCTTCGTCGGCGCGAGCCTGTGCGGCGAGGCTGTCGCCGAGGTCGGCGTGGGTGAGGGCGTGGACGCGCTTGTACTTCTCGGGGTCCCAGCGGGTGAGGGCGTCGCGGTGCTGTTGTTCGGTGCCGATGTGGTCGGCGAGGTCGGTCAGGGTGCGGGCGGTGTGGCTGGCCACGGTGCCGGCGGCGGGTCCGCTCACCCGGGAGTAGCTGGGCTGGGGGCCGTCGTCTCGTAGGAGCGCGTCTTCGGCGGCGAGCAGGGCGTGCGCGGCCAAGGCGTTCTTGTTGACTGCGGCGTAGGCGCGGGCGTGGGTGATGTGGAGGAGGGCCTCGGTCTGGCCGTCGACGTGGCCGAGACCTGTGCGGAGGGCGCCTTCGACGAGGTCGACGCAGTGGTGTGGCTGCTTGAGACTCAGGGCCTGGTGGGCGAGGGCGCGCATCATCCAGGCTGCGTGGCCGTGGGGGTCGGCTTCGCAGGCGAGCTTGTAGCCGACCTGGTAGTAGCGCTGGGCGGCGCCTTCCTGGCCGAGGTCGTGGTGCTTCCAGCCAGCGAGGTAGGCGAGTTCGGCGACGGCGCCGAAGGCGGCCCGGCGTAAGACTTCGCCGGGGAAGCGTCCGCGCAGCATGGGGGCGGCTGTGTCGGCGAGGTACGCGGTGACGGTGGTCAGGCCGTGCCCGCCACCGAGACGTTCGTCGGCGGTGCTGAAGGCTGCGGTGATCTGCCGTACGACGTCCACGTCCTGCGTGCCGGTGAGGGACGTGCCGGTGCGGGCGCGGAGCATGCGGGCGGTGGCCTCGTGGTCGTAGTCGAGCGGCATGGCGACGCCGGCGGTGGTGAAGGCCGCGATGGCGAGGAAGCGGCGGCGTTCGACGTCGGCGCGGCCCAGGTCCGTGACCGCGAGGACAGGGTCGGATTCCGCCGACGCTTCGTCATCGCTGACTTGCAGGCCGATCTCGGTCTGGGTGACCGTGCGCCCCGCTCGGCGGGACAGCGCCTCGGCCAGGTACTGACCTACCCGGCCGGATGGGGCACGGATGCCGCTCACCCAGTGCGAGATGGCTGACTTGTTGGTCTGGAGGATCTCGCCGTTCTCGGCGGCGATGCGCCGCACGTCTCTGGCGAGAGCCTCGTAGGTGCAGTCGACTGCCTCAATGACGTCGCGCAGACGGGAGTTGGGTTCTCTCTGCGCCGCCACGATCGCCTCCACTCCGGAGCCGTAAACCGCGTATACCGCTTCAACTGCCTTCCACCGTACCCACTCAGCGTGACCACCGGTTCACTTATCAGGAGCCGCCCGGAACGGCGCGACCGTGATCCAGGCTCCCCCTTGGTCCGGGCGGCACCCCGAAGTTCCGTACGCCCACACCGGGTTCGGGCATTCCTGCGCCCGAACCCGGCCGATCAGAGACGGAGACACGGTGACCACCATCGACACCAAGGCCATCACGGTCGAGCTGCCCGAGGCGTTCGACCCGAGTTGGAGCCGCCTGCCCGGCATCCAGGTCGACGGCCGGCGCATCACGATCGACCCGGCCGAGTACTTCTTCCGCTTCGAGTCCAACACCTGGCTCGTCGCCGACTGGGAGCTGGTCAAGGCCCAGCTCCTGGACGTGGACGAGACGACCGAGAGCGCGGTCGAGCAGCTCGCGCTCGACTTCATCAAGCAGCACAGCGAGTCCACGTCCGACGCGGCCCGCGTCCTGGTCACCGCGTACGAGGTCTACGCGTACCTCTTCCGCGAGGAGCACCTGGCCGGCCTCGGCCTTCCGCAGATCACCGCCGAGCACCTGCGGATGCTCCGCGAGGCGGCCACGCTCATGGCGCTCAACAAGGTCGAGCTGGACGGGCACATCTCCAACGTCGGCCCGTGCTGGTTCTTCCCCGCCGCCACCTCCGTCGTCTTCGACCTCGACGACGAGACGGGCGGGATGCTCGACGAGGTCTACCACGGCGGCTGGTTCAACGAGCACCGCCGGATCGAGTCCATCAAGGCCCACGCCGCGCTCGGCGGCCGGCTCGTGCACGGCTGCCAGTCCGTGCCGGACCAGACCGGCGGCGTGGTCGCGCCCTACGGTGCCTCGATGGCGAACTTCCGCGACGACCTCGCGGCGTTCAAGGCGGGCTGGATCGAGCAGGTCTACGCCCACCGCGTGAGCCCCGCCGCATAGCCCTCACCCGATCAGGCTCCGGGGCGAACTCCGCCCCGGACGCCGCTGCTTCCTGGAGTCCACATGACCGCGAACCCCAGCGCCGAACTCCTCGACAACCTGCTCACCGCGACCGGCCAGACCACCGCCGTACGGGAGGAGGTACGCGTGTGGTCCATGTCCGGCGTCGAGCGCGTGACCTCGCCCGACGGCTCCACGGCCATCTTCAAGTACGCCAAGAAGCCGTTCGACAGCGAGGACCAGGCCCTCCGCCTGGCCCACACGCTCGGGGTACCCGTCCCCCAGGTCCACGCCTCCGCCGTCCTGGACGGCTGGCTGGGCATGCTCATGGAGGACCTCGGACCCTCCGTACGCGAGGCCGACGACCTCGACGGCGTCGCCGCGGCCGTGGTCCTGCACGGCACCCGCACGGCTCCACCCTTGCCCGTCCTCGACCAGGACCGGCTGCGGACCCTGCCGGCCCGGGCACGGGAGCACCTCGAACGGCTGCGCAAGGCCGACCGGTGGCAGGACGCCAACGACGTCGAGGACGCCCTCGACCGGATCGCCCAGGCTGCCGAGGCCCGCTCGGCCGGAGCGACCATCGCCCCCTTCGGCTGGGTGCACTCCGAGTTCCACCCCACCAGCCTCCACATCGGCGAGCGCGGCTGGCGGCTGCTCGACTTCGCCCGCGCCTTCACCGGCCCCGGCCTGCTCGACCTCGCCAGCTGGCACGGCACCATCGAGCCGCCGCACTCCGTGCGCCTGCGCGTCTTCCTGGAGCAGTACGTCACGGCCGGCGGCACCCCCGACGCCCTCGCCCCGCGCGGCGGGCTCACCGCCGAGAACTGGGCCCTGGGCTGGCACCGCATGTGGGCCGTCGAGTGGTTCATGGAGCAGGCCGTCCGCTGGATCGACGACCCGGCCACCGACCCCGCCTACATCAAGGCCGTACGCCGCCACCTCACCGACGTCCTCCACCTCCTGGAGATCTGACGTGCTCGCCCAGGCATCCCCCTGGCACGCCCACGCCCTCCAGCGCACCGCCGCCGGTCTCGCCGAACCGCTTTCCGTACCCGCACGGATGGAATGGACCACGAGACCCGGCCAGGGGCCCGGAGCTGACGTCCTCGGCCCCGCCCTGCGCGGCAAGCGTCTCCTGGAACTCGGCTGCGGCCCCGGCCACAACGCCGCCCACCTCGCCACCCGTCACGGCGCCCACGTCACGGGCGTCGACCTGGTCGGCCTCCAAGTCCGCCGCGCCCGCTCCCACTACGGACGGCTGAACAACCTCACCTTCGTCGCCGGCCACGCGCTGCACTACCTGCCCGCCTCCGACGAGCAGTTCGACGCGATCTACTCCGTCTTCGGAGCAATCGGCCTCGTCGCCCCCGAGCTCCTGCTCCCGGCCATCGCCCAACGCCTCACGCCCGGGCGAGTGCTGACCTTCTCCGTCCCCCACCCGCAGCGCGGCGGCCGAAGCCCCTCCGGCGACGACCGGCCCCGCCGCGACTTCGTCACTCTGCCCGACCACACTCGGCTCCCCATCGCCCGATGGGAGTTCGATACCGACCGTTGGGAGAGGCACCTCAGCCGGGCGGACTTCTGGCTCACTTCGGCCCAGGAGTTCAACGACCCCCGCATGGGCCACTGGCCCACCACCCTGTTGATCCGCGCCCGCAAGCTCTGACCAGCCATTCGCCCCGCCTTCCCCCCGGAGGAACCGATGCGCCCGCCCTACCTGCTCCTCGACATCGACGGCGTCCTCATACCCTTCCCCAACGCGGACGGCTCGACCCCGACCACCCACGCCCGCCACGACGTCGTCCCCACCGGCCGGAGCGCCGACAACCCGGTCACCGTCTGGCTCAACCCCGACCACGGCCGTCTGCTCATGGACGTGATCCGCACTGGCCTGGTCACCCCGGTCTGGTGCACGAGCTGGCGCCAGGACGCCACCACCCTCATCGGCCCGCTCCTCGGCCTTCCAACCCTGCCGTACGTCGATCTCCCGTGTCCGCAGATCACCACCAGCCACCCCGACAGCTACCTGTGGAAGCGCGACCACGTCGACGCCTGGCTGGGCGACGCCCCCGCCATCTGGATCGACGACGACTTCACCGGCCTCGACCATGATTGGGCGGCGGAGCGCACTGCGAAGGGAACGTCGACCCTCCTCATTCAGCCCGACCCACACCACGGGTTGCAGCCCGAGCACCTGACCGGGTTCACGACGTGGCACGTATCAGCGGCACTGGTGTCGGAGTCGGCTGCAACACTGCGGTCGTGATCAACGAGATGACCCCGGACCTTCCCGGCACTCCCTCCGGCTCCCTGCCACCCGGAGCACAGGCAGAGCTCGCCGGAACCGCCTGGGAAGAGCTGTCGCACGTCTGTACGGGCCGGCACGGTGTGCCTGACACGCCGGACATCCTCAGCGCTGTGCTCGCCCCCACCTCGGCCCGCCGGGTACGGGCGGTGGGTGATCTGTATCGGCTGCTCCTCCATCAGGAGCAGGTGTTTCCGGCGACCGCTCCGGCAGCCTTGGTCCTGGCCGGTCTTCTCGACGATCCGCGCACCCTCGCCGAAGACCGGTGGGAGCGCAGGGCGGGTCGGCGGTCGCTTCGCGCCGAACTGCTGAACTGGCTGGCTTCGTTCGCCGACATCGCCCGCCTGGACGTCGAGGACGGTGTCGGCACGGCGCGGAGTCTGGCTGCCGCCCGTGCGGCAAGACCCATACTCCACGACAGCATCGTGGACTTCTGCGACGCCGACGATCCACTGGTGAAGGAGGCCGCGCTCGCGGCCACCGTCCTTCTCCTGGCCGACCCCGCCCTCGCCTCGTCCGTACCCCGGTACGCGCTCGCCGTTCGCGAGATCCTCGCCGTGAGCGCGGACTCGTACTACCGGTGGATCGCCCGGGAACGGCTGGCTGCCTGGGGAGAGGACGTCACTGGTCTCGTCGCCGCGGAGGAGGAGCGCCGCGCGGCCCTGGACCGGGCAGGCGCGCTGGCGGAGGACCCGTTCGGCGGCCAGGAGCAGGAGCAGGCCATCCGCTGGCTGGAAGAGCAACCCGAGGACACCGCGGCTCCGAGACGACTCGGCCGCCGGCGTGCGGACCGGACCGCTCCCATACCGACCCCGCATGGGCCGACACCCGAGCCGCCCGTGGCCGCCGCTGAAAGCGAGGCGGGGTACCGAGGCCCGTGGCGGATCGCCCGGGAGGAGGAGCGCGCCGAGTGGACGTTCACGCCGTACGTAGGAGTCGGCCCCCTGCACTTCGGGATGACCTTGGAGGAGATCACCCACGTCCTCGGCGAAGGACCGGCCGTCTCGTCCTCCTCCCACCACGGCGAAGACCAGCGGCTCGACTACGCCGACTTCACTGAGAGCGGTATCAGGGCACTCTTCCACGACGGCCGCCTGGGGTGCGTCGCCGCAGACGCCCTCACCGGCCCCCAGGTGAGACTGGACGCAGTCCCGCTGACCGGCTGCGCGCCTTCCCGCGTGGAGGACTGGCTCGTCCACCGCACAACACGGCCCGGCAGCGTGGCGTACAGCGTCGCCGGCGATCCGGTCTTCGCCGACCTCGGCCTGGCGATCCGCTCCCAGCGGGCCGGTGACATCGTCCTGACCCGACCCCTCTTCCTGCTCCACGACTGGCTCGACCTGTGGCACGCACTGCCCAGCGAGGAGTGGAACTGCTCGTGAAGCGTTGTTCGCCGGTCGGCCTCACCTGAGCGATGGTCGAGTGCCCGCCGGGTGCTCACGAGGATCCGGCCGGCGTCGCGTCTCCCTGTGGCCGGGCGAAGAAGACCGCACCCGGACCGTCACGGACGCCGTGTTCGGCGGCCTGCGGACCGGGTGCGGACTGGATGACCGAGCGACCAAGGAAATCGCAGGTCAAACGGCATGACCAAAGATCAGGCCTTCTTCGTCTCCCAGAAGATCCGGTCGATCTCGGCGATGAGTTCGAGGGCCTTCTCGCCGGTCTTGGGGTCCGTGGACGCCTTGGCGGCCGAGAGGGCCTTGAGGGTGTCGTTGACCAGGACGTGCAGCTCGGGGTACTTCTCGAAGTGCGGGGGCTTGAAGTAGTCGCTCCAGAGGACCGACACGTGGTGCTTGGCCAGTTCGGCGCGCTGCTCCTTGATGACAACGGCGCGAGCCTGGAAGTGCGGGTCGTCGTTGGCGGCCATCTTCTCCTGCACGGCCTTCACCGACTCCGCCTCGATGCGGGCCTGGGCCGGGTCGTACACGCCGCAGGGCAGGTCGCAGTGGGCGCTGACCTTGACCTTGGGGGCAAACAGGCGGGAAAGCATGGAGCGTTCCTTCCTCGTGATCGTCTTCTCAGGTGGGACATTACTCCCTGAGGGACGGCTTTTCGCGGGCGCCCCCGGGGGCTTAGGACCAAAGTCCGGGGTGACACTGGACCCGCGGAGGACATATCCAGGGGAGGTGCCGGCGATGCCGGAGCTGTCGCAGGAGACGGAGCGCGAGAGGGGACGGACGGTGACGCCGTTCGGGCTCGCCGAGGTCACGGGCCCGTCCATGGTGCCCACACTGCGCCACGGGGACCAGCTGGTCGTGCGGTACGGCGCGAAGGTGCGGGCCGGGGACGTCGTCGTCCTGCGCCACCCCTTCCAGCAGGACCTGCTCGTCGTGAAGCGGGCCGCGGAGCGGCGGGACGGGGGGTGGTGGGTGCTCGGGGACAACGCGTACGCCGGTGGCGACTCCACCGACTACGGGACGGTTCCGGACGAACTCGTGCTGGGGAGGGTCGTCCTGCGGTACCGGGTGCTGGGGTCCGGTCAGCGTTCGCCGCTGACGGTCGTCCGCTGGGCGCTGACGGCCGTGCGGCCCGTGCTCGGCGACCGGTCGGCCTCCAGGCGCTTGCGCGCGCGGTAGGCGGCGACGTTCGCGCGGGTGGCGCAGCGGTCGGAGCAGTAGCGGCGGGAACGGTTCGTCGAGGTGTCCAGGTAGGCGTTGCGGCAGGGGGACGCCTGGCACAGGCCGAGGCGGTCCACGCCGTGCTCGGTGAGGTGGAAGGCGAGGCCCATCGCCGCGATCGCCGCGTAGCCCGCGGTCGCGTTGGACGGGTGGTCCGCGAGGTGCATGTGCCACAGCGGGTTGCCGTCGTCGTCCCGGAAGTCGTGGCCCGAGATCTGCGGGCTGACGGGGAACTCCAGGAGCAGGGAGTTCAGCAGGTTCACGGCGAGCGTCTCGTCGCCGCCGTCCGCCGCGTCGAACACGGCCCGCAGGCGGGCGCGGACGGCGCGGAAGCGGGTGACGTCCGCGTCGGTGACCCGGCGGGCCGCCTCCTGGCTCGGGCCGAACAGGTCGCGTACCGCGTCGACCGAGGTCAACGTGTCCTTGTTGCGCGCCGGTTCCTCGGTGTTGACGAGCCGCACGGCGTGGTCCGAGTAATAGGCCAGTTCCACTTGTAGTCCTTACGGGGGCGTTCTATCGTCGTCGTGTGCACGGTCGGTAATGGCTGTTCGCGTCTACAGGGTATTACGTATGTCGTGGAGGGGAGAGGTTCATGACCACGGTCGACACCACGGACTGGGCAGGCTGGCAGCGGAGCTGGGACCGCCAGCAGGAGTGGTACCTGCCGGACCGCGAGGAACGCTTCCGCGTCATGCTCGACATGGTCGAGGCGTTCGCCGGCCCCGCGCCCCGCGTCCTCGACCTCGCCTGCGGCACCGGCACCATCACCGCCCGCCTCCTCGCCCGCTTCCCGGGCGCCGTCAGCGTCGGCGTCGACCTCGACCCCGCGCTCCTGACCATCGCCCACGGCACCTTCGACGGCGACGACCGCGTCACCCTCGTCGAGGCCGACCTCACGGACCCCGCCTGGCCGTCCCTGCTGCCCCACGGCTCCTACGACGCCGTCCTCACCGCCACCGCGCTGCACTGGCTGCGCGAGGAGCCGCTGAAGGCGCTGTACGGGCAGCTCGGCGAGCTCGTCAAGTTCGGCGGGGTCTTCCTCAACGCCGACCACATGCCCGATGACTCCACACCCCGCATCAACGCCGCCGACCGCGCCCTGCGGCACGCCCGCCAGGAGGCCGCCAAGGCCGCCGGAGCCGTCGACTGGGCCCAGTGGTGGCAGCTCGCCGCCGCCGACCCCGTCCTCGCCGGGCCCACCGCCCGCCGGTTCGAGATCTACGGGGAGCACGCGGAGGGGGACATGCCGTCGGTGCGGTGGCACGCGGAGGCGCTGCGCGCGGGCGGGTTCGGGGAGGTACGGCCGGTGTGGTGCTCGCCGTCGGACACGGTGCTGCTGGCGCTGCGGTAGGGGGAGGGAGTGCGCGAAGGGCGGTACGGGGTTCTCGTACCGCCCTCCGTCGTCGTCCGCTCTTAAAGAACCTTCGACAGGAATGCCTGCGTCCGTTCGTGCTGCGGGTTGGTCAGGACCTCGCGCGGGTCGCCCGACTCGACCACCACGCCGCCGTCCATGAAGACGAGGCTGTCGCCGACCTCCCGTGCGAAACCCATCTCGTGCGTGACGACGACCATCGTCATGCCGGACTCCGCGAGGTCGCGCATGACGTCGAGGACGTCGCCGACCAGTTCCGGGTCGAGGGCCGACGTCGGCTCGTCGAAGAGCATCAGCTTCGGCTCCATCGCCAGGGCGCGGGCGATGGCCACCCGCTGCTGCTGGCCGCCGGAGAGCTGCGAGGGGTAGTTCGCGGCCTTGTCGGCGAGGCCGACGCGCTCCAGGAGCTGCATCGCGTGTTCACGTGCCTGGGACTTGGAGGTGCCTCGGACCTGCACCGGCGCCTCGATGATGTTCTCGACGGCCGTCATGTGCGGGAACAGGTTGAAGCGCTGGAACACCATGCCGATGTCCCGCCGCTTCAGCGCGACCTCGCTGTCCTTCAGCTCGTACAGCTTGTCGCCCTTCTGGCGGTAGCCGACGAGTTCGCCGTCGACGTACAGCCGGCCGGCGTTGATCTTCTCCAGGTGGTTGATGCACCGCAGGAAGGTGGACTTGCCGGAGCCGGAGGGGCCGATGAGGCAGAACACCTCGCCGGACTTCACCTCCAGGTCGATGCCCTTGAGGACCTCGACGGGGCCGTACGACTTGTGCACGCCCTCGGACTTGACCATGGCGGTCACGCCGTGACCCCCTTCCGGTTGAACACGGGCGCGAGATTGGTCCTGATCCGCTGCCACGGGGTGGGGGGCAGGGAGCGGGAGGAGCCGCGCGCGTAGTACCGCTCGATGTAGTACTGGCCGACGCTGAGGACGGACGTCATGACCAGGTACCAGGCGGCGGCGAGGAAGTACATCTCGACCGGGGCGCCGGAGGTCTGCCCGATGTCCTGCGCGTACCGGAACAGTTCGTAGAACTGCACCGCCGACACCAGCGAGGTCGTCTTCAGCATGTTGATGACCTCGTTGCCCGTCGGCGGCACGATCACGCGCATCGCCTGCGGGATCACGATCCGGCGCAGCGTCTTGCCGTGGCTGATGCCGAGCGCGTGGGCGGCCTCGGTCTGGCCCTCGTCGACCGCGAGGAGACCCGCGCGGCAGATCTCGGCCATGTAGGCGGCCTCGTTGAGCCCCAGCCCGAGCAGCGCCGTCAGGAACGGCGTCATGAAGTCGGACCAGTAGTCCTTGTAGATCGGCCCGAGGTTGATGTACTCGAAGACCAGACCCAGGTTGAACCAGACGAACAGCTGGACCAGGACCGGGGTGCCCCGGAAGAACCAGATGTAGAACCAGGCGATGGACGACGTCACCGGGTTGCGCGAGAGCCGCATGACGGCCAGCCCGATACCGCCCACGATGCCGATCGCCATGGAGAGCAGCGTCAGCAGCAGGGTCTGGCCGACGCCCTCGATGATCCGGTCGTCGAAGAAGTAGTCCGGGATCGCGCCCCAGTTGATCTTGCCCTGGGAGAAGGCGTAGACGATGCTGCCCAGTGCTCCCAGGGCGAGCACGGCCGCCACGTAGCGGCCGTAGT
This sequence comes from Streptomyces sp. S6, assembly GCF_054880855.1. NCBI lineage: Bacteria > Bacillati > Actinomycetota > Actinomycetes > Kitasatosporales > Streptomycetaceae > Streptomyces > Streptomyces sp. S6. The sequence continues at coordinate 14,579 of NZ_JBTYMC010000096.1, forward strand.
GACGGACCGGGATGGCCTTGATGGCCTCGGCGCCGGCCGGCGGGGTGTCCGCCGGGCCGCCGTCCGTCTTGTCGATGTCAACAGTCACGGGTGTTGCCTCTCAGTGCCTGCCCGGTCACTTGCCGCCGTTGACGGTGGCCTGGGTGACGGCACCCGAGGGGACGCCCCACTTGGTGAGGATCTTGAGGTACTCGCCGTTCTTGATGATGGCCTCCATCGCGGCCTGGACGGCGTCCCGCAGCTGCGTGCTGGACTTGCTGAACGCGATGCCGTACGGCGCCGCCTGGACCTGCTCGCCGACGAGCTGGAAGTCCTTGCCGCCGCCCGAGGTCTTCACCGCGTACGCGGCGACCGGGAAGTCCGAGGAACCGGCGTCGGCGCCGCCCGCGCGCAGCCGGGTCTGGGCCTCGGGGTCGGTGCCGAAGGCCTCCATGGCGATCGACTTGCCCGCCGGACACTTCTTCGACTCGGACTTCGCGAGGTCCTCGGAGACGGTGCCGCGCTGGACGACGATCTTCTTGCCGCACAGGTCCGCCCAGGTCTTGATGCCCTGGTCCTTGCCCTTGGGGGTGTAGATCGAGACACCGGCGGAGAAGTAGTCCACGAAGTCGACACCCTCGCCGACCTTCTTGCCGGAGTCGGCGTCGATGCCGTTCTGGCGGTTCTTCGTGTCGGTCATCGCGGACATGGCGATGTCGTACCGCTTCGAGCGCAGGCCCGTGATCAGCGAGTCGAAGGTGCCGTTCTCGAACTCGAACTTCACGCCGAGCTGCTTGCCGAGCGCGTCCGCGATGTCGGGGTCGATACCGGTCGTGTTGCCGGAGCCGTCCTTGAACTCGACCGGCGCGTACGAGATGTCCGAGCCGACCTTGATGGTGCCCTTGGAGCGGATGTCGGCGGGGAGCTTCGCGGCGAGCGGGGCCGAGCTGCTGGAATCGGCCGAGGACGAGCCGGCGTCCTTGCCCTTGTCCTTGGTCTGGTCACCGCAGCCGGTGAGGATCAGGGCGCCCGCGACCGCGAGGGCGCCGACCGCGGCCAGGCGGGTGTGCGCGGCGGTCGTGCGGCGGGTGGTGCTTGCGGTCATCGTGGGTTCCTCCGGCGGATGGATGGAGTTGCCGATCGTGCGGGCACGGCCGACGGCGTCGGCCGTACTCCAGGACGGTGGGCGCTGCCGATGGGTTCGGCCGTGCCTGATCGCGTCTACACACACCTTCGAGTGTCGCGACCTTGCGTGATTACGGCATCTTGCCATTCGGACCAGTCCGTGTACGCGGGAAGCGATGTCAAAATCGGATAACGGGCGGCAGGGAAGAAGCGGGGGTCCGAGCGGCTGGAGGCGGCCGTGGCCGGATCATCTGCTGGATTGGTCCGTTCCGCCCGGAAGATCTTCGGCGTATCTCAGGATGTGGTACCGGACTGTCAGCGTTTTCGCGGTGCACGGGGTGCGGGTTTGAGCTTGTCAAGAGTTGCCCTTGAGCTTGTCCGTATACCGGTGCATGAGTCATGTCACTGGGATATGACCGCCCGGACGGGATGGCCGACGGGCTGTAGGGCGTCCACAGATCGAGGGATGTGACCTTGCACGGATCTGACTCGTGCGGGGGACAGGTCGTCGAGTAAAAAGGTTGTTCAACACCCCTCATCCGGGGCTGGAGCTGGTCACGGACCAGCTCCCAGAGCGCGTGTGCGGCGCGCTCGTCGCGTGTCCGCCGTTGTCGATACCCGGGCGGTGCGCGGTCCCGCCCGCTCCTCAATCAGGAGCGGCCACCCTCAAACATGCACGAGTAAGGGGTACGACACATGGCAGCGGAGATCGTCAATCCTCGCAGCGACAGCACGGACGACGCGTTCGATCCGGCCTTCGCGCTGCACCGGGGCGGGAAAATGGCCGTTCAGGCCACCGTCCCGATCCGTGACAAGGACGACCTGTCCCTGGCCTACACGCCCGGCGTCGCCCGCGTGTGCACCGCCATCGCCGAGAACCCGGAGCTGGTCGACGACTACACCTGGAAGTCCTCGGTCGTCGCGGTCGTCACCGACGGCACCGCCGTCCTCGGACTCGGGGACATCGGTCCCGAGGCGTCCCTCCCGGTGATGGAGGGCAAGGCCATCCTCTTCAAGCAGTTCGGCGGGGTCGACGCGGTCCCGATCGCGCTGGCCTGCACGGGGGTCGACGAGATCGTCGAGACCGTCGTGCGGCTCGCCCCGTCCTTCGGGGGCGTCAACCTTGAGGACATCTCGGCGCCCCGGTGCTTCGAGATCGAGCGGCGGCTTCAGGACGCGCTGGACATCCCCGTCTTCCACGACGACCAGCACGGCACCGCCGTCGTCACGCTGGCGGCGCTGCGGAACGCCGCGCGGCTCAGCGGGCGGTCCATCGGTGAGCTGCGTGCGGTCATCTCCGGGGCCGGGGCCGCCGGGGTCGCCATCGCGAAGATGCTCGTCGAGGCGGGGATCGGGGACGTCGCCGTCACCGACCGCAAGGGCGTCGTCTCCGCCGACCGGGGAGACCTGACCGACGTCAAGCGGGAGGTCGCCGGGTTCACCAACAAGGCGGGGATCACCGGGTCCCTGGAGGACGCCCTCGCCGGGGCCGACGTCTTCATCGGGGTGTCCGGGGGGACCGTGCCGGAGGAGGCCGTCGCCTCCATGGCGTCCGGGGCGTTCGTGTTCGCCATGGCCAACCCGGATCCCGAGGTGCATCCCGAGGTCGCCCACAAGTACGCGGCCGTCGTCGCGACCGGGCGGTCCGACTTCCCGAACCAGATCAACAACGTGCTGGCGTTTCCCGGGATCTTCGCGGGGGCGCTTCAGGTGCGGGCCTCTCGGATCACCGAGGGCATGAAGATCGCCGCGGCTGAGGCGTTGGCCGGGGTCGTGGGGGACGATCTTGCCGCTGACTATGTCATTCCGTCGCCGTTCGACGAGCGGGTGGCGCCTGCGGTGACGGCCGCTGTTGCCGCTGCGGCGCGGGCGGAGGGGGTTGCTCGCCGGTGAGTTGTGATGGCCCCGTCGTTTTGGCGGGGCCATCGTCGCGCCCCTGAGGTGCGTTGTTGTTGCTGTTGGTTGGATGCGTCACCTTTCCTCGTCGTACCTTCAATCCCTATCGTCTACCCCATGTTTGCTGCCTACGCCGCCCGCATCGACCGTGATCAGCCGCTCAACGGGCTGGAGTTGGGGGAGCGGCCGGCTCCTGTGGCGCCGCCGGGGTGGAGTGTGGTCGAGGTGCGGGCCGCCTCGCTCAATCACCATGACCTCTGGTCCCTGCGAGGGGTCGGGCTCGGTGAGGACAAGTTGCCGATGATCCTCGGGTGTGACGCCGCCGGGGTCGATGAGGACGGCAACGAAGTCGTTCTGCACTCCGTGATCGGGCAGAGCGGGCATGGGGTGGGGCCCCGGGAGCCTCGGTCGATTCTGACTGAGCGGTATCAGGGGACGTTCGCGGAGCGGGTGGCTGTGCCTACGTGGAATCTGTTGCCGAAGCCGAAGGAACTGTCGTTCGCGGAGGCGGCTTGTCTGCCTACGGCGTGGCTCACCGCGTACCGGATGCTGTTCACCAACGCCGGGGTACGGCCTGGGGATTCGGTGCTGGTGCAGGGGGCCGGGGGTGGGGTCGCCACTGCGGCGATCGTGCTGGGGAAGGCCGCGGGGTTGCGGATGTTCGCCAGCAGCCGGGACGAGGGCAAGCGGAAGCGGGCCGTGGAACTCGGGGCCGTGAAGGCTGTGGAGCCGGGGGCTCGGCTGCCGGAGCGGGTCGACGCCGTGATCGAGACGGTGGGGGCGGCCACCTGGTCGCACTCCGTGAAGTCGCTGAAGCCCGGCGGGACGCTGGTGATCTCGGGGGCGACGAGCGGGGACCGGCCCGCACATGCCGAGCTGACGCGGATCTTCTTCCTGGAGCTGAAGGTCGTCGGGTCGACGATGGGCACCAAGGACGAGTTGGAGGACCTGCTGGCGTTCTGTGCGGCGACGGGGGTGCGGCCGGTGATCGACGAGGAGTTGCCGTTGGACCGGGCGCGGGAAGGGTTCGAACGGCTGGAGTCCGGTGGGCAGTTCGGGAAGATCGTGCTGACGGTGGGCTGAGCGCGGCCGGTGGCGGAAGCGGGGTGGGTCCGGGTGGGCCCGCCCCTTTTTGACGCCGGTGTTGTCAATCATGGTTGACACTGAGAAGGTGTCAACGTATGTTGACATACATGACCGAAGCTACGGATCTCGCGGCACGGGCCGGGGATCGTGACCCCAGAGTCGGACTGCGTGCTGTCGCCGCCCTGCGCAGGCTGCTGGAGCAGTTGGAGGCGGTGCAGGTGCGCAGTGCGCGCGTGCAGGGGTGGTCGTGGCAGGAGATCGCCACGGAACTCGGGGTCAGCCGGCAGGCCGTGCACAAGAAACACGGGAGGCAGTGATGTTCGAACGCTTCACCAAGGACGCCCGGGACGTGGTGCGCGGGGCCGTCGGACACTGCCAGGAGGGCGGCGCGCGGAGTGTCGGCGTCGATCATCTGCTCCTCGCGCTGCTGGAGCGGGAGGCGAGCCGGGGGGCTTTCGCGCTGGCCTCGCTCGGCAGTGAGCGGTGGCGGGACGCCGTACGGGGTGAGCTGGCCGACGCGCGTCGGCGTGCCGGGTTCTCCCGCGCCGAGACCGAGGCGCTCGCCGGGCTCGGGATCGACATCACCGAGGTGGTCTCGCGGGTGGAGGAGACGCACGGGGTGGGGGCACTTTCGGGGGACGGGACCGGTGGCGGGACGGGGCGGCGGCCGTTCGGGCGGGAGGCCAGGACCGTACTGGAACGGTCCCTGCGGATTGCCCTCGCCCACCGGGACCGGCACATCGGGGACGAGCACATCCTGCTGGCGGTGACGGTGCTGCCGGGGGTGCCGGGGGAGGTGCTCGCCGATCACGGGGTGACGTACGAAACGGTGCGAGGGGTGTTGTACGGCGAGGGTGAGTCGCGGGCGGGGTGAGGGGGTTCGGGGCCGGGCGTAGGGGCGGACGGGGGCCGGGTCGAGCCGGGTGACGTGGCGCCGGGCGGGCTGCCGGCCGAGGCGATCGGCGAGCCCCGCCGCGAGGCGGCCCGGCGTGCGGTGTGCGAGGCGGCCCCGGTGAGAGGCCGGTCTGTGGGGGAGGGGCCCAGGGGTGGTGTGGGCCCCCTTCTCATACCTTCGGCTGTTTCAGGAGCGCTCCGATGTGGGCCGCCGCCGTGGAGAGGTGGCGGCGGGCCTCGCGGAGTTCGTCGGCGGTGACGCCGTGGTCGCGGGCCGCGTCGCGGATGTCGTCGCGGAAGCGGTCCAGGAGGCGGTCCAGGTCACGGGCCGGGGTGTCCGACAGGGGTTCGTGGGACCAGGAGGGCTCGTAGGCGACCGGGACCTCCTCCGGTGCGGCGGGGTGCTCCGGGGGGTGGGCGCCGGTGCCGAACGTGAAGCCGAGATCCTTGCCGACGCCCTTCCCGAAGTCCTTGCCGAAGTCTCCGAACTCCTTGGCCAGTTCGGTCAGCCCCTCGCGGACGCCGGTCGGCCAGTCACCCCGCGAGAAGTGGTCCTGGACCTGTTCCTGGACGCGGCGGGCGATGCGCTGCACCTCCTCCTGGGCCTGGGCGCGGGCGTGGTCCTGTGCGTCCTTGGCCATCCGGCGGGCCCGCTGGGCCTCCTCGCGGGCCCGGCGGCTCTCGTCCTTCGCGCGGCGGGCCTGGTCCTTCCAGCCCTGCTTGACGCGGCGCATCTCCTCCTTCGCCGCCTGCCACGACTCGTCGTCCGCGCTCCCGGTGCTGGTGCCCTCGCGGGCCTGGTCAGCTGCCGCGCGCATCTCGCGGCGCAGGTCGCCGGCCGCGCCCCGGACGTCCGCCTGGATCTCCGCCGCCAGTTCGGCCACCGACTCGCGGATCTCCAGCTCCAGATCGGCCAGCTCCCCGCTGCGGTCGGCCAGTTCGGCCCGGCCGGCGTCGGTGATCGAGTAGACCTTGCGGCCCCCTTCGGTGGTGTGGGTGACCAGGCCCTCGGCCTCCAGCTTGGCGAGCCGGGGATAGACCGTGCCCGCCGAGGGGGCGTACAGGCCCTGGAAGCGTTCCTCCAGGAGGCGGATCACCTCGTAGCCGTGACGCGGGGCCTCGTCCAGCAGCTTCAGCAGGTAGAGGCGCAGGCGGCCGTGGGCGAAGACGGGGGGCATGTCAGAGAACCTTCTTGTCGGTCGGGCCGGTGGGGGTGTCCTGGGGGTCCGGGGTGACCGGTGCGGCCGGCTTCGGTGCGTCCGTCTCCCAGAGGGGTTCCTCCGTCGTCGCGGGCCTGCGCAGGAGGGCGATGGAGCCGGAGACCGTCGTCGCGCGGAGGGTGCCGTTGCCCGAGCCGAGGCGGCCGGTGATGCGCTTGGCACCCCACTGGCCCTTGACGCGGAGGTCCTCGAAGGCGTTGGAGACCTTGCCGCTCGTGGTGTTGGCGTCCACCACGGTGTCGGCGGGGTGGGGGAGGCGGATGGCGATCTCGCCCGAGACGTTCGTGAGGGTGACGGCGGTGGGGCCCGCGGTGGGGTCGAGGTCGACGATCATCGAGCCGCTCACCGAGTCCGCGTGGACGGAGGAGCCGGCCTCGACGACCGTCAGGTCACCGGAGACGGAGTTGAAGCGCAGGTCACCCGTCAGCGCCTGGGCCTCCACGCTCCCGGAGACCGTCTCCGCGCGGACCGGGCCGGAGAGGCCCACCAGCGTGGTGTCCCCGGAGACTCCCTGGACCGTCGCCCGGCCGTCGATCCCGGAGAGCACGGCGGACGCGCTCACCACGCCGACCGCGACGACGGTGTCCGCGGGGACCGCGAGCGTCACCACCGCGCTGCGCCGCCAGCCCTTGCGGTCCAGCCACTTGAGGAAGCCCTTCCACGGCAGGTCCTCGTACGTCACCGTCAGGGCGCCGTCCCGGTGGGTCACGATCAGGGGCGGGCCCTCGACGGCGGAGACCTCCAGGCGGGCGGAACCGTCATCGGTGCCCACGACGTTCACCGCTCCGGAGACGATGCGGACGTTCAGCTCACGCACCGGCTCGTCGAAGGAGAACTTCTCACGTTCGGACACGGACCACTCGGGCATGACACTGAACCTCCTCCTCGACGACACGCCATATCGCGTCTTCTCCTCTTCACGATATATCGCGCTCGCGAGGAGTCAAGACATATCGAGACACTCTTTCTGGTGACCATCGCCGCCCAAAGGTGATGAATTGTCCTACGGTGTGAGCATGTCGCCGACCGAACAGCCCGGCGCGCTGCTGCTGTGCCGGGCCGCCCCCGACGCCGTCGCCCCCGCCGCCCACCTGCTGCGCGAACGCATGCTGCTGACCCGGGCCGGGGTCGAGTGGAGCGTGCTCGTCCCCGAGGGCAAGCCCTGGCAGGACGGGGACGACCCGGTCGACCGGGTCCTCACCGGCTGGGCCGCTGCCCTCGCCGTCGGAGCGCCCTGGCCCGTCCTCGCCCTGTGGTGGGACGCCGACCGGGCCGGCTGCGCGCTCGCCTCCGGGTTCCGGCGGCCCGTCGGCTACGACTGGCTCGCGGACGGCACCCCGGCCGGCGAGGACGAGGCGATGCGCACGCTCGCCTCCCGGCTCGGGCTCGACCCTCGTATGGCGGCGCCGTCGAGCGTAGGGCGCAGTTCCCGTACGCCACCTCCCAGGTGCCGGGAGTACGGCTCGCCGAGGGCTGCGGCGTGTTCGGCCAGCAGGCCGACGTAC
>NZ_JBTYMC010000097.1:0-21943 GCF_054880855.1 Streptomyces sp. S6
GTCTGGTGATCCGCCCCTCGGAGCTGGAGGTCGGCATCGTGACGGCGTTCCTGGGCGCCCCCCTGCTGGCCCTCCTCGCGCGGAAGGCCACCCGATGACCACGCTGACCCGCCGCAGCGCTGCCGCCCTCCTCGACGACGTCCTCGTCGGCACCGCCGAAGGAGGCCGACGGCTCACCGCGTTCACCCCCGTCGCCACCGCCCGCCCCCTCGCCGTCCGCCTCCACCAGGCCCTGCACGCCGCCCGCGAGGCCGTCGACTACCAGCGGGCCACCGGCGGCATGGACGCCTTCGACGGCGCCGTCGAGGCCGGCGTCAGCAGGGAACTCACCGAGGCGCTGATCCTGCTCGTGCGCGGGACGGAAGGCGCCCGCATCGGCGTCGAGTGGGCACCCGGCGCCGGGGTCCCCGACGGGTGCGCCGCCTCCGGGGAACCCGTCGAGTTCTCGCCCGGCGACCTCCCCGTCCTGCGCGAGGCAGGAGCCCGGTACCTCCGCGAGGAACCCTCCGTACCCGTCACCGTCACCGGAGCCGTCGTCCGGCTGCGGCGCTCCGGGCCCCGGGGCGAGGGGAACGTACGGCTGCGGGTGCTCGGCGGGGTCGAGGTGCCGCAGGTGCGGATCACCCTCGACGAGGAGGACTACCGCATCGCCGGCCAGGCCCACCTGCTCGGACTCCCCGTCCGGGTGCGGGGACGGCTGGAGAGCCGGGGCGGGTTCCGGCGGCTCACGGGCGCCTACGGCGTCGTCCCCGTCGAAGTCGACGACGAGGAACGCGACCGGCTGCTCAAGTCGCTCCAGGAGAACCTCGACTTCTTCGAGGAGGCCTGCGGGGGTGAGCTGGACGAGGACTGACCAGGTTTCGCGGAGGGCGGCCGGGGGTCGGTACGATCGCGTACTGCGCGCGCTCCTCGTATGGCGCCGCATTTCACCTTCAGGCAGGAGAGACCGGTGTCAGACGTCCGTGTGACCATCCAACGCGATTCCGAGCGGGAAGAGCGCGTGGTGACGACGGGGACTACGGCCGCCGACCTCTTCGCCGGCGAGCGCTCCATCGTCGCCGCGCGCGTGGGCGGCGAGCTGAAGGACCTGGCGTACGTCGTCTCCGACGGCGAGACCGTCGAGGGGGTCGAGATCTCCTCCGAGGACGGCCTCAACATCCTGCGGCACTCCACCGCGCACGTCATGGCGCAGGCCGTGCAGGAGCTGTTCCCCGAGGCCAAGCTGGGCATCGGGCCGCCGGTCAAGGACGGGTTCTACTACGACTTCGACGTCGAGAAGCCCTTCACGCCGGAGGACCTCAAGGCCGTCGAGAAGAAAATGCAGGAGATCCAGCGCAGGGGACAGAAGTTCGCCCGGCGCGTGGTGACCGACGAGGCCGCCCGTGAGGAGCTGGCCGACGAGCCGTACAAGCTGGAGCTGATCGGGCTCAAGGGGTCCGCCTCCTCCGACGACGGTGCGGACGTCGAGGTCGGCGCCGGTGAGCTGACGATCTACGACAACCTCGACGCGAAGACCGGCGAGCTGTGCTGGAAGGACCTCTGCCGGGGTCCCCACCTGCCGTCGACCCGGATGATCCCGGCGTTCAAGCTGATGCGGAACGCCGCCGCGTACTGGCGGGGCAGCGAGAAAAACCCGATGCTCCAGCGCATCTACGGGACCGCCTGGCCGTCCAAGGACGAGCTGAAGGCGTACCTCGACTTCCTCGCCGAGGCCGAGAAGCGCGACCACCGCAAGCTCGGCAGCGAGCTGGACCTCTTCTCCATCCCCGAGCAGATCGGCTCCGGGCTCGCCGTCTTCCACCCCAAGGGCGGCGTCATCCGCCGGGTCATGGAGGACTACTCGCGCCGCCGGCACGAGGAAGAGGGCTATGAGTTCGTCTACACGCCCCACGCGACCAAAGGCCGCCTTTTCGAGCAGTCCGGGCACCTCGACTGGTACGCGGACGGGATGTACCCGCCCATGCAGCTCGACGAGGGCGTGGACTACTACCTCAAGCCGATGAACTGCCCGATGCACAACCTGATCTTCGACGCGCGGGGGCGGTCCTACCGCGAACTGCCTTTGCGTTTGTTCGAGTTCGGGACCGTGTACCGGTACGAGAAGTCGGGCGTCGTGCACGGGCTCACCCGCGCGCGCGGGTTCACTCAGGACGACGCTCACATCTACTGCACGCGTGAGCAGATGTCCGAGGAGCTGGACAAGACGCTCACGTTCGTCCTGAACTTGCTGCGGGACTATGGGCTCGACGACTTCTACCTGGAGCTGTCGACCAAGGACCCGGAAAAGTTCGTCGGCAGCGACGAGGTCTGGGAAGAGGCCACGGAGACGCTGCGGCAGGTCGCCGAGAAGCAGGGGCTGCCGCTGGTGCCGGACCCGGGTGGGGCCGCGTTCTACGGGCCGAAGATCTCGGTGCAGACGCGCGACGCCATCGGCCGTACCTGGCAGATGTCGACCATCCAGCTCGACTTCAACCTTCCCGAGCGGTTCGACCTGGAGTACACGTCGGCGGACGGCACCAAGCAGCGTCCGGTGATGATCCACCGCGCGCTGTTCGGGTCCATCGAGCGGTTCTTCGCGGTCCTCCTTGAGCACTACGCGGGTGCGTTCCCGGCGTGGCTGGCTCCCGTTCAGGCCGTCGGCATCCCGATCGGGGACGGGCACGTCGAGTACCTGGAGGAGTTCGCTGCGGAGGCTCGGCGCAAGGGGCTGCGGGTCGAGGTGGACTCGTCGTCGGACCGCATGCAGAAGAAGATCAGGAACGCCCAGCGCTCCAAGGTCCCGTTCATGATCATCGTCGGCGACGAGGACATGAACGCCGGCACGGTCTCCTTCCGGTACCGGGACGGTTCGCAGGAGAACGGCATCGCGCGCGAGGAGGCTCTCGCGAAGCTGGTGGACGTCGTGGAGCGTCGCGTCCAGGTGTGACGGTACGACGGTGAGGGCCCCCGGAGTTCGCTCCGGGGGCCTTTCCCCTGCCCCCAGGCGTACGCCATATGCTGCTCACCATGACGACTGAGCCGGAGCAGCAGATCGGAGTGGGCGTGCCGGACGCGTTCCAGCGCCTGTGGACGCCTCATCGGATGGCCTATATCCAGGGTGAGAGCAAGCCGACGGGGCCGGGTGCCGACGACGGGTGTCCGTTCTGTTCGATCCCGGCGAAGTCCGACGAGGACGGTCTGATCGTCAGGCGGGGTGAGTTGGCGTATGTGGTGCTGAATCTGTACCCGTACACCGGCGGTCACGCGATGGCCGTGCCGTACCGTCACGTCGCTGACTACACGGACCTGACCGACCCGGAGACGGCGGAGGTCGCGAAGCTGACGAAGCAGGCGATGACGGCGCTGCGGCGGGCGTCGGGGGCGCACGGGTTCAACCTGGGGATGAACCAGGGGACGGTGGCGGGCGCGGGGATCGCGGCGCATCTGCATCAGCACATCGTGCCGAGGTGGGGCGGGGACACGAACTTCATGCCGGTGGTGGGTCACACGCGGGTGCTGCCGCAGTTGCTGGCGGACACGCGGAAGATGCTCGCGGAGGCGTGGCCGGCCGAGTCGTGAGGGCTCGGCCGGCGCTGTGCCCGGCTACGCGTTGTAGGTGTCGGCCTTTCCGGGGTCCGCTCCCTGGACGCCGCCGCTGAGGACTCCGGCGCGGCTCTCGAACTTCTCGACGTTGACGTCGTGTTCCTTGAGGACCTTGATCGTCGCGGCGTGGACGACGCGGAGCACGGGGGTGGCGGCGCGGAGGGCGTCGTCGGCCATGAAGCGGTGTTTCCAGGGTTGGTCGGCCCAGGCGTGGCGGAGGCCGAAGGGTTCGGGGAGGCCGATGGAGCCGCCGAGCCACTGGAGGAGCGGGGGGTACCAGCTGATCGTGGCGCGGGCGCCGAGGCGGACGACCTCGTCGGTGGTGACGAGGGGGAGGCTCACCTTGCGGGTCTCCCAGAAGCGGACGGTCTTGGCGACCTCTTTGGTGGGGGCCTCGGGCTTGGACATGAACAGGCCGTTGACGGGTCCGAGGGCGTGGCCGGTGACCTCTATGCGGAGCGTCTCGTGCAGGACCGTGACGGTGATCATCATGGTGATGATGAGCTGGCCGTCCCAGGTGGTCCACTGGACGCCGAGGTAGTGCCGGTTGCCGCTGCCGAACTGCTGGTTGTTGCAGATGTCCTCGACGGCCTTGGGCTTGAACTGGTAGGCCTCGACGTCGGTGCCCTCGGGGCGGGAGACGGCCTTGGCGCCCTCGCCGACGTGGGAGACGATCCAGTGCCGTACGGAGGGGGCGGGGAAGCCGCCGGTCTTGAGGCTCTGGCGCTGGAGCAGGTTGAGCTGGTCGGCTATCGCGCGGGCGACGGTCCAGCTGCGGAACTCGTGGACGCCCTTGACGGGGTCGAGGGGGACGAGGTCCTCGGCGAGGTGCCAGGAGCCCCAGCGGGTGCCCATGCCGAGGATGCCTTTGGGGCCCGCGTAGAAGACGCCGTTGGACTGCTGTTCGGCGGAGAGGCGGGCCAGCGACTGGCGGAGCTGTTCGGCGGCGGCCTGGTCGGGGCTGGTGGGGACGGCCTCGGGGATCTTCGCGCCGACGCCGCCGCCGGACAGGAGGCTGTCCCAGCGGGCGCGGAGGTCCTTCGCGGTGGACTCGCAGATGCGGCGGGCGAGGAACCAGCCGGCGACGGGGGCGACGATCGCGCCGCGGACGTACCAGCCGAGGATGCCGCCGAAGGGCAGCTTGACCAGCAGGAGCAGGGCGAGGGCGCCGGCGACGAAGAGGAGGGCGGTGGCGAGCCCGGAGGCGCGTTTGTTGCTGCTCCTGCCCGTCATCGCGCGGAGCTGGAAGACGAGGAGCCAGGCCAGGAGGCCGGGCAGGAAGACGATGCCGCACAGGAACATGACGACGCCGAGCTTGCGGTCGCGTTCGCGGCGGATGTTGTTCGCGGCGAGGCAGTGCTCGACGATCACCGAGGGTTCGGCGCCGAAGGACTGGATGAGGGGTTTGCGGCCGACGCCGAGCATGCGGTCGATGACGGCCTGGGAGAAGGCCTCACCGAGGTTGGGGCGGAAGATCTTGGCCCAGCTGCGGCCGGTGCTGACCGAGGACTGGTGCCATTCGTTGTCGGCCTTCTTTATCTCCTCGGCCGGGCTGTCCCGGTAGGCGGCCGAGGCCAGCGCGAACGTCGCCGTCTGCCCTCCGCCGCTCATCAGCGGCACCTGTGGGCCGAAGATGTCGCCGTACACACTGTCAACGGTCATGTAACCGCCCCCATCGCCGCCCGGACCCGCTCCTGCGGCCTTCCCGACTTCCGTGCTCCGCACACCTGTTGATCAGGTCATCAGGGTATCCGTCCCCACTGACATCCGGACCCGGAGGGCGTGTTCCCGCCCCGGGGGCGCACGGGGGCGCGTGGAGGTGGGCCCGGACTCCCGTGTCCCACAAGGCGGTTGTCCGGGCCCCGCGCCAACTCCTAGGTGTCGCGCTCCCGTTCGCGCACCTTCTCCGCGACGTGCGCCGGCATGGCCTCGTGCCGCGCGTACACGCGGTCGAAGCGGGCGGTGCCGTGGGAGAGGGAGCGCAGGTCGACGGCGTAGCGGCCGATCTCGATCTCGGGGACCTCGGCGCGGATCAGGGTGCGTCCGGCGCTGGTCTGCTCGGTGCCGAGCACGCGTCCTCGGCGGCCGGAGAGGTCGCTCATGACGGTGCCGACGTAGTCGTCGCCGACGAGGACGGTGACCTCGGCGACGGGTTCCAGGAGGTGGATCGTGGCGTCGGCCGCGGCCTCGCGCAGGGCGAGCGCGCCGGCGGTCTGGAACGCGGCGTCGGAGGAGTCGACGGAGTGCGCCTTGCCGTCGAGGAGCGTCACCCGCACGTCGACGAGCGGGTATCCGGCGGCCACCCCGCGCGCGGCCTGTGCGCGCACCCCCTTCTCGACGGACGGGATGAACTGCCGGGGGACGGCTCCGCCGACGACCTTGTCGACGAACTCGATCCCGGAGCCCCCGGGCAGCGGCTCGACCTCGATCTCGCAGATGGCGTACTGCCCGTGCCCGCCGGACTGCTTGACGTGCCGCCCGCGCCCGCCGGAGCGCTCCCCGAACGTCTCGCGCAGGGACACCTTGTGCGCGACGACGTCGACCTGGACGCCGTAGCGGCTGCGCAGCCGCTCCAGGGCGACGTCCGCGTGGGCCTCGCCGAGCGCCCACAGGACGACCTGGTGAGTGTGCTGGTTGTGTTCGAGGCGCATGGTCGGGTCCTCGGCGACGAGCCGGGCCAGGCCCTGGGAGAGCTTGTCCTCGTCGGCCTTGCTGTGCGCCTCGATGGCGAGCGGCAGCAGCGGGTCGGGCATCTGCCAGGCGGTCATCAGCAGGGGGTCGTCCTTCGCGGAGAGCGTGTCCCCGGTCTCGGCCCGCCCGAGCTTCGCCACGCACGCGAGGTCCCCGGCGATGCAGTGGCTGAGGGTGCGCTGCTGCTTCCCGAAGGGCGCCGACAGCGACCCCACCCGCTCGTCGACGTCGTGGTCCTCGTGCCCCCGGTCGCCGAGACCGTGCCCGGAGACGTGGACGGTCTCGTCGGGGCGCAGGGTGCCGGAGAAGACGCGGACGAGGGAGACGCGTCCGACGTAGGGGTCGGAGGTGGTCTTCACGACCTCGGCGACGAGGGGTCCGTCCGGGTCGCAGGTCTTCAGCACGCGCGCGTGGCCGTCGATCGTCGTCACGCGCGGGGCCTCGCGTTCCAGCGGGGTGGGGAAGCCGCGGGTGATCAGTTCGAGGAGTTCGACCGTGCCGATGCCCTGCCGGGCGCCGTCGGCGGCGGGGGCGCCGGCCAGCACGGGGAAGAACGTCCCGCGCGCGACGGCCCGCTCCAGGTCGTCGATCAGGGTCTGGACGTCGATCTGCTCGCCGTCCAGGTAGCGGTCCATGAGGGTCTCGTCCTCGCTCTCCGCGATGATCCCCTCGATGAGCCGGTCGCGGGCCTCCTCGATCGCCGGGAGCTGCGCCTCGTCCGGGTCGGACTCCTTGCGCTCGCCGGACGCGTAGTCGAACAGGGTGCGGGAGAGGAGCCCGGTGAGGCCGGTGACGGGCGCGTGGCCGTCGGGGCCCGCGGGTCCGTGCAGCGGCAGGTACAGCGGGAGGACGGCGTCGGGGTCGTCGCCGCCGAACGCGTCCGCGCACGTGCGGACCATCTCGTCGAAGTCCGCGCGGGCCGCCTCCAGGTGTGTGACGACGATCGCGCGGGGCATCCGTACGGCCGTGCACTCGTCCCACACCATGCGGGTCGCGCCGTCCACGCCGTCCGCGGCCGAGACGACGAAGAGGGCCGCGTCCGCAGCCCGCAGACCGGCCCTCAGCTCGCCGACGAAGTCGGCGTACCCGGGTGTGTCGAGGAGGTTGACCTTGATGCCTCCCCACTCGACGGGCACCAGGGACAGCTGGACGGACCGCTGCTGCCGGTGCTCGATGTCGTCGTAGTCGGAGACGGTGCCGCCGTCCTCCACGCGGCCCGCCCTGTTCACCGCTCCCGCCGTCAGCGCGAGAGCCTCCACCAAGGTCGTCTTGCCCGCTCCACAGTGGCCGACCAGCACCACATTCCGTACGGACGCGGGATGGTCGGCCGCCGTAGCCCTGCCGGCGGCTCCGAGGTGTGCGTGTGCCTTGTCGCCCATGTCCTTGCCTCCCGAGCAACGGTGAGGTCCCTGGGACGCGAGCACACGCGAGATCCGCGACCAGCGGCGGCTGCGATGGCGCCCGCGGTCCTTCGAGCTTTCCACTCCCGTCACGGGGCGTCCATACGGCGGACGCGAACCCTTCGTACGAAAGGTGTGGGTCCGGGTGCCCGACCCTCGTACAAGCGCGCGCGTGGCTACGATGGGCCAGCCGGTGGCCAGCAAGGGTCCCCGGCGCCTTCGACTGTCGGGAAAGCCATGCTGAACAAGTACGCGCGTGCGTTCTTCACGCGTGTCCTCACACCGTTCGCCACCTTTCTGATCAAGCGGGGCGTCAGCCCGGACACCGTCACGCTGATCGGTACGGCGGGTGTGGTGGCGGGCGCGCTCGTCTTCTTCCCCCGTGGCGAGTTCTTCTGGGGCACGATCGTGATCACGCTGTTCGTGTTCTCCGACCTGGTCGACGGGAACATGGCCCGCCAGCTCGGCCGCTCCAGCCGCTGGGGCGCGTTCCTGGACTCCACGCTCGACCGGGTGGCCGACGGCGCGATCTTCGGCGGGTTCGCCCTCTGGTACGCGGGCAACGGGAACGACAACGTGCTGTGCGCCGTCGCGATCTTCTGCCTGACGAGCGGGCAGGTCGTGTCGTACACGAAGGCTCGGGGCGAGTCGATCGGGCTCCCGGTGGCCGTCAACGGGCTCGTGGAGCGCGCGGAGCGGCTCGTGGTGTCCCTGGTCGCCGCGGGGCTCGCCGGGCTCCACACGTTCGGCGTGCCCGGCATCCAGTACCTCCTGCCGGTCGCCCTGTGGATCGTCGCCGTCGGCAGCCTCGTCACGCTGATCCAGCGCGTCGTCACCGTCCGCCGCGAGTCCGCCGAGGCGGAGGCGCAGGCCGCGCGCCAGGACGCCAAGTGAGCGTCCGGGACAAGCTCACCGACGCGCTGTACGGCGCCGGCTGGGGCGCCGTCAAGAAGCTTCCCGAGCCTGTCGCCGTCCGGCTCGGACAGACGATCGCCGACCTCGCCTGGCGCAGGCGCGGCAAGGGTGTCCTGCGGCTGGAGAGCAACTACGCGCGCGTGGTGCCCGATGCGACCCCCGAACGGCTGACGGAGCTGTCCCGCGCGGGCATGCGGTCCTACCTGCGGTACTGGATGGAGTCGTTCCGGCTGCCCGCGTGGAGCGCCGAGCGCGTCCGGGGCGGCTTCGACCCCAAGGACGTCCACCACCTCACCGACGCCCTCGCCTCCGACAAGGGCGTCATCCTCGCGCTCCCGCACATGGGCAACTGGGACCTCGCGGGCGCCTGGGTCACCACGAAACTGGAGACCCCGTTCACCACGGTCGCCGAACGCCTCAAACCCGAGACGCTGTACGACCGTTTCGTCGCCTACCGCGAGGGGCTCGGCATGGAGGTCCTCCCGCACAGCGGCGGCACCGCCTTCGCCACCCTCGCCCGGCGCCTGCGCGACGGCGGCCTCGTCTGCCTCGTCGCCGAGCGCGACCTGTCGGCGTCCGGCGTCGAGGTCACGTTCTTCGGCGAGCGGACCCGTATCCCGGCCGGGCCCGCCCTGCTCGCCCAGCAGACCGGGGCGCTGCTCCTGCCGGTGACGCTCTGGTACGACGACTCGCCCGTCATGCAAGGACAGGTGCATCCCCCGATCGAGGTACCCGAGACAGGTGACCGGGCGGAGAAGACGTCTGTCATGGCACAGGCGCTGGCAGACGTCTTCGCCTCGGGAATCGCCGACCATCCGGAGGACTGGCACATGCTCCAGCGGCTGTGGCTCGCGGACCTCGACCCCGCGCGGGGGTCCGCGTGAGGATCGGGATCGTCTGCCCCTACTCGTGGGACGTGCCGGGGGGCGTCCAGTTCCACATCCGGGACCTCGCCGAGTACTTCATCCGCCTGGGGCACGAGGTGTCCGTCCTCGCCCCCGCCGACGACGACACGCCGCTCCCGCCGTACGTCGTCTCCGCCGGCCGCGCGGTGCCCGTCCCGTACAACGGCTCGGTCGCCCGCCTCAACTTCGGCTTCCTGTCCGCCGCGCGGGTGCGCCGCTGGCTGCACGACGGCGCGTTCGACGTCGTCCACATCCACGAACCGACGTCCCCGTCGCTCGGGCTGCTCACGTGCTGGGCCGCGCAGGGGCCGATGGTCGCCACGTTCCACACGTCCAACCCGCGCTCCCGCGCGATGATCGCCGCGTACTCCATCCTCCAGGCCGCGCTGGAGAAGATCAGCGCGCGGATCGCCGTCAGCGAGTACGCGCGCCGGACACTGGTCGAACACCTCGGCGGTGACGCCGTCGTCATCCCCAACGGCGTCGACGTCGACTTCTTCGCCCGCGCCGAACCCCGTCCCGAGTGGCAGGGGGAGACCCTCGGCTTCATCGGCCGCATCGACGAACCCCGCAAGGGGCTGCCGGTCCTCGTCAAGGCCCTCCCGCGGATCTTCGCCGAGCGCCCCGAGGCACGCCTGCTGATCGCCGGGCGCGGGGACGAGGAGGAGGCCGTCGCCGGTCTCCCCGCCGAGCTGCGGTCCCGGGTCGAGTTCCTCGGGATGGTCTCCGACGAGGACAAGGCGCGGCTGCTGCGCAGCATCGACCTGTACATCGCCCCCAACACCGGCGGGGAGAGCTTCGGGATCATCCTCGTCGAGGCGATGTCCGCGGGGGCGCCCGTCCTGGCCGCTGATCTGGACGCGTTCGCGCAGGTGCTGGACCAGGGGGGTGCGGGGGAGCTGTTCACCAACGAGGACGCGGACGCGCTCGCCGAGGCCGCCGTCCGGCTGCTGGGAGACCCCGCGAGACGCGCCGAGCTGCGGGAGCGGGGGAGCGCGCATGTGCGGCGGTTCGACTGGTCGACCGTCGGGGCGGACATCCTGTCCGTGTACGAGACGGTGACTGCGGGGGCCGCGGCTGTTGCGGCGGACGAGAGGACGGGGGGCGGGCTGAGGGCGAGGCTGGGGCTGGCACGGGATTGAGGGGGGAAGCGGGGCTGAAGGGCGCTCGGTGCCCCCGGTGACCGGAACCCCACCCCGCTACCCTTGCCCCCCGTGACCGCAACCCTCATCTGGACCCTCGCGATCCTCGTAGCGATCGGCCTCTACCTCAGCTGGACGGCAGGCAGACTCGACCGCCTCCACTCCCGCATCGACGCGGCCCGAGCGGCCCTGGACGCCCAGTTGCTGCGCCGCGCCTCGGTCACCCAGGAACTCGCCACCTCGGGTGTGCTGGACCCGGCGGCCTCGATCGTCCTGTACGAGGCCGCGCACGCCGCGAGGCAGGCGGAGGAGGAACAACGGGAGGTCGCCGAGAGCGAACTCACCCAGGCCCTGCGCGCCGTCTTCGCGGACCACCACCAGGTCGACGAGATCAGACACGCCCCCGGCGGGGAGTCCGCCGCCCACGAACTCACCGAAGCCGTCCGCCGCGTCCCCATGGCCCGCCGCTTCCACAACGACGCCGTCGGCGCCGCCCGCCGCCTCCGCGAACACCGCAAGGTCCGCTGGTTCCACCTCGCCGGCCACGCACCCTTCCCGATGGCCTTCGAGATGGACGACGAACCGCCGACGGCACTGACAGAGCGGTGACAGTGGTGCGAAGTACAGGGCGGCGGCCACGCGTGCGTGCCGTACGAACAGGAGGGCTACCTGATCCCCCTGTTCGTCCCCGACGCGGACAGCGACCTGAGACACCTCTTCGTCCACGACCTGAAGGGCTCGGGCACCTACGGCCTGACTTGGCCGTGCACGCCTCGGCGAACCGCGACGACACCTGGCCCGCGCGCCTCACCCTCGACGAGTCCCGGCTGGCCGAGGCCGACGAGGCATGGGTCCCCGTCCGTACCCCCGACGGTCCCGGGGTCCTGGTCTGGGAGAACTCCGACTGACCCCGGTGCCCGAAAAGATCCACGGCGTGACTATTGGCCCTTGCTGTGGACCGGTCGGCGGGCGTTTGCTCGGGAGCATCCCCTTCGGAACTCCCCTTTCAGTGAGGTCGACCGTGTCCAGCAGTGAGAACCAGACCCCCGAGACCGGCACCGCGCGCGTGAAGCGGGGGATGGCTGAGCAGCTCAAGGGCGGCGTGATCATGGATGTCGTGACGCCGGAGCAGGCGAAGATCGCGGAGGACGCGGGAGCGGTCGCCGTGATGGCGCTGGAGCGGGTGCCCGCCGACATCCGCAAGGACGGCGGCGTGGCCCGGATGTCCGACCCGGACATGATCGAGGGCATCATCGAGGCCGTCTCCATCCCGGTCATGGCCAAGTCGCGGATCGGCCACTTCGTCGAGGCGCAGGTCCTCCAGTCCCTCGGCGTCGACTACATCGACGAGTCCGAGGTGCTGACCCCCGCCGACGAGGTCAACCACAGCGACAAGTTCGCCTTCACGACCCCCTTCGTCTGCGGCGCCACCAACCTCGGCGAGGCCCTGCGCCGCATCGCCGAGGGCGCCGCGATGATCCGCTCCAAGGGCGAGGCCGGCACCGGCAACGTCGTCGAGGCCGTCCGCCACCTGCGGCAGATCAAGAACGAGATCGCCCGCCTGCGCGGCTACGACAACAACGAGCTGTACGCCGCCGCCAAGGACCTCCGCGCCCCGTACGAACTGGTCAAGGAGGTCGCCGAACTCGGCAAGCTCCCGGTCGTCCTGTTCTCCGCCGGCGGCGTCGCCACCCCCGCCGACGCCGCGCTCATGCGCCAGCTCGGCGCCGAGGGCGTCTTCGTCGGCTCCGGCATCTTCAAGTCCGGCGACCCCGCCAAGCGCGCCGCCGCCATCGTCAAGGCCACCACCTTCTACGACGACCCGAAGATCATCGCGGACGCGTCCCGCAACCTCGGCGAGGCCATGGTCGGCATCAACTGCGACACCCTCCCCGAGGCCGAGCGCTACGCCAACCGCGGCTGGTAACCACCGATGACCACTCCCGTGATCGGGGTCCTCGCGCTCCAGGGCGACGTACGGGAACACCTCGTCGCCCTGGCCGCGGCGGACGCCCTCGCCCGCCCGGTCCGCCGGCCCGAGGAACTCGCCGAGGTGGACGGCCTCGTCCTGCCCGGCGGCGAGTCCACCACCATCTCGAAACTGGCCGTCCTGTTCGGCGTGATGGACCCCCTCCGCGCGCGCGTACGCGCCGGAATGCCGGTCTACGGCACCTGCGCGGGCCTCATCCTGCTCGCCGACAAGATCCTCGACCCGCGCGCGGGCCAGGAGACCGTCGGCGGCATCGACATGATCGTCCGCCGCAACGCCTTCGGCCGCCAGAACGAGTCCTTCGAGGCGGCCGTCGACGTCAAGGGCATCGACGGCCCCGTGGACGGCGTCTTCATCCGCGCCCCCTGGGTGGAGTCCGTCGGCGCGCGTGCGGAAGTCCTCGCCGAGCACGACGGCCACATCGTCGCCGTCCGCCAGGGCAACGCCCTCGCCACGTCGTTCCACCCGGAGCTGACCGGCGATCACCGCGTGCACGCGCTCTTTGTCGACATGGTCCGCGCGAACCGTGCGGCGGAGTCCTTGTAGGATCGCTGGCGTTCGTTGTTCGGATGGGTTACGCGAAGGAGACAGGCAGATGTCCGGCCACTCTAAATGGGCTACGACTAAGCACAAGAAGGCCGTGATCGACGCCAAGCGCGGCAAGCTCTTCGCGAAGATGATCAAGAACATCGAGGTCGCGGCACGTACCGGCGGTGCCGACCCGTCCGGCAACCCGACCCTGTTCGACGCCATCCAGAAGGCCAAGAAGAGCTCGGTCCCCAACAAGAACATCGACTCCGCGGTCAAGCGCGGCGCCGGTCTCGAAGCGGGCGGCGCCGACTACGAGACGATCATGTACGAGGGCTACGGCCCCAACGGCGTCGCGGTGCTCATCGAGTGCCTCACCGACAACCGCAACCGCGCCGCCTCCGACGTCCGCGTCGCCATGACCCGCAACGGCGGCAACATGGCCGACCCCGGCTCGGTGTCGTACCTCTTCAACCGCAAGGGCGTCATCATCGTCCCCAAGGGTGAACTGAGCGAGGACGACGTCCTCGGCGCCGTCCTCGACGCCGGTGCCGAAGAAGTCAACGACCTCGGCGAGTCCTTCGAGGTCCTCAGCGAGGCCACCGACCTGGTCGCCGTCCGCACGGCCCTCCAGGAGGCCGGCATCGACTACGACTCCGCCGACTCCAACTTCGTCCCGACCATGCAGGTCGAACTCGACGAAGAGGGCGCCCGCAAGATCTTCAAGCTGATCGACGCGCTGGAGGACAGCGACGACGTGCAGAACGTCTTCGCGAACTTCGACGTGACCGACGAGGTCATGGCCGCGATCGACTGACGATCGTGAGTGGCGTCCGGCCGCGATGCCGGACGAGGATCGCAACGACGTGTGCGACGAGGTCATGGAAAAGGCCGACGCCGCCCAACGGGCCGACGGGACACACCCCGTCGGCCCGTCGTCATGTCGGCCGTTGTCAGTGGCAGCGGATAGCCTGCACAAACAGGTGAGCGAAGGAGGTGCGGAGTGCGAGTACTTGGGGTCGACCCGGGGCTGACCCGGTGTGGCGTCGGAGTCGTCGAAGGCGTCGCAGGGCGGCCGTTGACGATGGTCGGCGTCGGCGTCGTGCGCACTCCCGCGGACGCCGAACTCAGCCACCGGCTCCTCGCCGTCGAGCAGGGCATCGAATGGTGGCTCGACGAGCACCGGCCCGAATTCGTCGCCGTGGAGCGGGTGTTCAGCCAGCACAACGTGCGGACCGTGATGGGGACGGCGCAGGCCAGTGCCGTCGCGATGCTGTGCGCGGCCCGCCGGGGCATCCCCGTCGCGCTGCACACGCCGAGCGAGGTCAAGGCGGCCGTCACCGGCAGCGGGCGGGCGGACAAGGCGCAGGTCGGCGCGATGGTGACCCGGCTGCTGCGGCTGGACGCACCCCCGAAACCCGCCGACGCGGCCGACGCCCTCGCCCTCGCCATCTGCCACATCTGGCGGGCCCCCGCGCAGCACCGGCTGCAACAGGCCGTCGCCCAGAACCGTCTCCAGCAGGCCGTCGCCCTGCACGCCTCGAAAGGCCGTACGACATGATCGCCTTCGTCAGCGGTACGGTGGCCGCCCTCGCTCCCGACGCGGCCGTGGTCGAGGTCGGCGGGGTCGGCATGGCCGTCCAGTGCACCCCGAACACCCTCGCGGGCCTGCGCACCGGCCAGCCGGCCAAACTCGCCACCTCCCTCGTCGTGCGCGAGGACTCCCTCACGCTGTACGGCTTCGCCGATGACGACGAACGCCAGGTCTTCGAACTCCTCCAGACCGCGAGCGGCGTCGGCCCGAGGCTCGCCCAGTCCATGCTGGCCGTCCACACCCCCGACGCCCTCCGCAGGGCGGTCGCCACAGCCGACGAGAAGGCCCTCATCGCCGTCCCCGGCATCGGCAAGAAGGGTGCGCAGAAACTCCTGATCGAGCTGAAGGACCGCCTCGGCGAACCGGTGGGTTCCCCGGCGATCGGTGCTCCGGTGACACAGGGCTGGCGGGACCAACTCCACGCGGCGCTCTTGGGGTTGGGGTACGCGACTCGCGAAGCCGATGAAGCGGTTGCGGCGGTGACCCCGCAGGCGGAGGCGGCCGAAGGAACACCGCAGGTGGGCCAGTTGCTGAAGGCGGCGCTGCAATCTCTGAACAGGGCCAGGTAGAGGTACTCAAGGGGCGCGACCAGCCACGTACGACCCGCACTCGCCGACACACACCAACCCCCCAACCCCTGAGGCGCACCAATGAACTGGGACGAAACGACCGACGACGAACGGCTGGTCGCCGCGTCAGCGGACCGTGAGGACCAAGCGGTCGAAGCCGCCCTCCGCCCCAAGGACCTCGGCGAGTTCATCGGCCAGGAAAAGGTCCGCGAACAACTCGACCTCGTCCTCAAAGCAGCCCGCGCCCGAGGCGCGACCGCCGACCACGTCCTCCTCTCCGGCGCACCGGGCCTCGGCAAGACCACCCTCTCGATGATCATCGCCGCCGAGATGGGCGCCCCGATCCGCATCACCAGCGGCCCGGCGATCCAGCACGCGGGCGACCTCGCCGCGATCCTCTCCTCGCTCCAGGAGGGCGAGGTCCTCTTCCTCGACGAGATCCACCGCATGTCGAGGCCGGCGGAGGAGATGCTGTACATGGCGATGGAGGACTTCCGGGTCGACGTGATCGTCGGCAAGGGCCCCGGCGCGACGGCGATCCCCCTGGAACTCCCCCCGTTCACCCTGGTCGGCGCCACCACCCGGGCCGGCCTCCTCCCGCCCCCGCTGAGGGACCGTTTCGGCTTCACCGCGCACATGGAGTTCTACGAACCGGCCGAACTCCAGCGGGTCGTGCACCGCTCGGCCAACCTGCTGGACGTGGAGATCGACCCGGCCGGCGCCGCCGAGATCGCCGGCCGCTCCCGGGGCACCCCGCGCATCGCCAACCGCCTCCTGCGCCGCGTCCGCGACTACGCCCAGGTCAAGGCGGACGGCGTGATCACCCGGGACATCGCGGGAGCGGCCCTGAAGGTGTACGAGGTGGACGGCCGAGGCCTCGACCGCCTCGACCGCGCGGTCCTGGAAGCGCTGCTGAAACTGTTCGGCGGCGGCCCGGTCGGCCTCTCGACGCTGGCGGTCGCGGTAGGGGAAGAACGGGAGACGGTCGAGGAGGTCGCCGAACCCTTCCTGGTCCGCGAGGGCCTCCTGGCCCGCACCCCCCGAGGCCGCGTAGCCACCCCGGCCGCCTGGTCCCACCTGGGCCTGACCCCGCCCCGCCAGACAACGGGGGGCACCCAACAGAACCTGTTCGGCACCTGACCCCTGCCCCCCCCCGCCCACCGACTCGGGTGGTTCTGGTGAGTGGGCGGCTGCGCCGCCATGCCAACACCGCGCACCCAATCTCCAAGAACGCCGGTTGAGTGCCCACCAACTCAGCCACCGTCTCCGGCCACCGGCCGCGAAGGAGCCGAAGGGGCGCGTCGGTGTCGAGGACACGATCGCGCGGAGGCCCGAAGGGCTGAGCACGTTCGTGTCCTCGACACCGACTGAGGCGCCCCGCAGGCGAGAGAGCCAATGTCACAGCCCCGCGCGCGCCAGCCCGACAACCACCGCCCACAAAACCAAACCCCTCAACGCCCCACCCCTCCTCACCGCCACATCACAACAAAGACACAGCCCGGTCACCGGCGGAAGTATTGGCCCGGTAAGGAACCCAGGTGCCATGCTGAACGTTGTTCCCTGTACGCGGACTCGCTTAGACTCCGCCGATGCCGCCCTTGTCGGCGGTATCCGATTCCCATCCATCAGGCCGCTCACCATCCGCGGTCGTGTGAAGGAAGTTCCGAACCCGTGAGTCCCTTGACCCTTCTCCCGTTCATCGTGCTCATCGGGGCCATGTTCCTGATGACCCGGTCGGCCAAGAAGAAGCAGCAGCAGGCAGCCGACATGCGGAACCAGATGCAGCCCGGCAGCGGCGTCCGCACGATCGGGGGGATGTACGCGACGGTCAAGGAGGCCAACGAGGAGACGGTCCTGCTGGACGCGGGCCCGGGTGTGGAACTGCTCTTCGCGAAGAACGCCATCGGCGCGGTGCTGACGGACGAGGAGTACAACCGCATCGTCCACGGCATCGAGGCCGACCTCAAGTCCGACTCCGACATCGTTCCGGACGACGCCTCCTCCCTCACCGAGACCGCCGACGCCGACGAGCCTTCCGACGCTGCCGCCGCCTCCGACGACAAGCCCGTCGACCTCGGCAAGAAGGACGAGACCGAGACCGACGAGGAGCCGAAGAAGACCGACGGCGAGTCCGACGCGAAGAAGTAGTCACACCCCCGGGGTGCGCGGACCAGTTCGCGTGTCCCGGGGTGTGCGTATCTCGCGGGGGATTCCCGACACCAGTCATGGCAGCCGTTCCACGCCGACCAGGGCGGGGGGCGGCCCGAGAGGGAGTACGAGAAGGTGGCAGCACCTAAAAAGGGCAGGAGCGCGAGCGCCCAGAGCAAGCCGGGGCGCTCGCTGGCCCTGATCCTGATCGCCATCGTGGGGCTCACGGGCGGCATGTTCGCCACCGGTGACACCACGCCGCGCCTGGGCATCGACCTGGCCGGTGGCACGAGCATCACGCTGGAGGCCAAGGCCGACCAGGGCGCGGCGATCAACCAGTCGAACATGGACACCGCGGTCGAGATCATGAACCGCCGTGTCAACGGCCTGGGCGTGTCCGAGGCGGAGGTGCAGACCCAGGGTAAGACGAACATCATCGTGAACATCCCCAAGGGCACCAACTCCGAGCAGGCCCGAGCCCAGGTCGGTACGACCGCCAAGCTGTACTTCCGTCCGGTCCTCTCCCAGGAGGCCACCGGCCCCGCGGCGGCGGCGAGCCCGTCGCCGTCCCCCTCGGCGTCCTCCAGCGGCAGCCCGAGCCCGTCCGGCTCCCCCTCCGCGTCGGCGGGCACCGGCGAGAAGGCGAGCTCCTCGCCGTCCCCCTCGGCGTCCTCGTCGACCCAGGGCCGCGCGGTCACCGACTCCCTGCGGGCCGACGGCACCCCGTCGCCGTCCCCCTCCACGAGCGGCTCCCCGAAGGCGCCGGCCAACCCGCCCGTCGACCCGTCGACCGCGAAGCTCCAGGCCGTGTACACCACCCTGGACTGCTCGAAGCCCGAGCAGCGCGCCAAGGCCGGCGAGGGCGCCAAGCCCACCGACCCGATCGTGGCCTGCGGCCAGATCAACAAGGTCTGGTACAAGTACCTGCTCGGCCCGGCCGCCGTCGACGGCACCGAGGTGAAGAAGGCCCAGGCGGTCTTCGACACCCAGACCGCCGCCGGTTGGCAGGTCACCATGAACTTCACCAGCAAGGGTGCCAAGAAGTTCGCGGACATCACCGGCCAGCTCTCGCAGAAGCAGCAGCCGCAGAACGAGTTCGGCATCGTCCTCGACGGCGAGGTCGTCTCCAGCCCCTACGTCCAGTCCGCCATCACCGGCGGCCAGGCGCAGATCTCCGGCTCCTTCAAGCAGGAGGAGGCGCAGAACCTCGCCAACATGCTGTCGTACGGCGCGCTCCCGCTCTCCTTCAAGGAGCAGAGCGTCACGACCGTGACCGCCGCGCTCGGCGGTGAGCAGCTGCACGCCGGTCTGCTGGCCGGTGCGATCGGTCTGCTCCTGGTCGTGATCTACCTGGTGGCCTTCTACCGCGGCCTGTCGCTCATCGCGCTCGCCTCGCTGCTGGTCTCCGCGGCGCTGACGTACCTGCTGATGTCGCTGCTCGGCCCGGCCATCGGCTTCGCGCTGAACCTGCCGGCCGTCTGCGGCGCCATCGTCGCGATCGGTATCACCGCCGACTCGTTCATCGTGTACTTCGAGCGCATCCGGGACGAGGTCCGCGAGGGCCGTTCGCTGCGCCCCGCCGTCGAGCGGGCCTGGCCGCGCGCCCGGCGCACCATCCTGGTCTCCGACTTCGTGTCGTTCCTGGCCGCCGCGGTGCTGTTCGTCGTCACCGTCGGCAAGGTCCAGGGCTTCGCGTTCACCCTCGGTCTGACCACCGTCCTCGACGTCGTCGTGGTGTTCTTCTTCACCAAGCCGCTGATGACGCTCGTCGCGCGCACCAAGTTCTACGGCGGCGGCCACAAGTGGTCCGGCCTCGACCCCAAGGGCCTGGGCGCGCACCCGCCGCTGCGCCGCACCCGTCGTCCCTCCGGCCCGCTCGCCGGCCCCGTAGACCCGAAGGAGGCGTGAGATGTCGAAACTCGGGAACATCGGCGCCCGGCTGCACCGAGGCGAGATCTCGTACGACTTCATCGGTCACCGCAAGCTCTGGTACGGCGTCTCGATCCTGATCACCATCACGGCGATCCTCGGCCTCGCGGTGCGCGGGCTGAACATGGGCATCGACTTCCAGGGCGGCGCGGTCTTCACCACCCCGAAGACCAGCGTCTCCGTCTCCCAGGCGGAGACGTACGCGAAGGAAGCCTCCGGCCACGACGCGGTCGTGCAGAAGCTCGGCAACGGCTCGCTGCGCATCCAGATCGCCGGTATGGACACCCAGCAGTCCGACCAGATCAAGAACAAGCTCGCCGGGGACTTCAAGGTCGACACCGAGAAGATCGCCGCGGACCTGGTCGGCCCCAGCTGGGGTGACCAGATCGCCAACAAGGCGTGGCAGGGTCTCGCGATCTTCATGGTGCTGGTCGTGATCTACCTGGCGATCGCCTTCGAGTGGCGGATGGCCATCGCGGCGCTCGTCGCGCTGATCCACGACATCACCATCACCGTCGGGATCTACGCCCTCGTCGGCTTCGAGGTGACGCCGGGTACGGTCATCGGTCTGCTGACGATCCTCGGGTACTCGCTGTACGACACGGTCGTCGTCTTCGACTCGCTCAAGGAGCAGACGAAGGACATCACCAAGCAGACCAAGTCGACGTACAGCGACATCGCGAACCACTCGATCAACGGCACGCTGGTCCGCTCGGTCAACACGACCGTCGTGGCGCTGCTGCCGGTCGCCGGTCTGCTGTTCATCGGCGGCGGTTTCCTCGGGGCGGGCACGCTCAACGACATCTCGCTGTCGCTGTTCGTCGGCCTCGCGGCCGGTGCCTACTCGTCGATCTTCATCGCCACGCCGCTGGTCGCCGACCTCAAGGAGCGCGAGCCGCAGATCAAGGCCCTGCGTAAGCGGGTCCTCGCGAAGCGCGCCCAGGCCGCGACGGAGGCGGAACTCCACCCCGAGCAGGGCGTGGAGGAGTACGAGGACGACGCCGCTGCGGCTGTCGTCGGTCCCCGCAACCAGCCCGCGTCCCGTGGCCGCGGCCGTGGCCGACCCTCAGGGAAGCGGCGATGACCGAGCTCACAGACATCACAGAGCTGCTGCTCAGCCGTATCCGGGACGTCGCGGACTACCCCGAGCCCGGCGTGATGTTCAAGGACATCACCCCGCTGCTCGCGGACCCGGCGGCCTTCACGGCGCTCACCGACGCGTTCGCCGCGATCGCCGAGCGCACCGGCGCCACGAAGGTCGTCGGTCTGGAGGCCCGCGGGTTCATCCTCGGCGCCCCCGTCGCCGTCCGCGCGGGCCTCGGGTTCATCCCCGTCCGCAAGGCCGGCAAGCTCCCCGGTGCCACCCTCGCCCAGTCCTACGACCTGGAGTACGGGTCGGCGGAGATCGAGATCCACGCGGAGGACCTCTCCTCCGAGGACCGCGTCCTCATCGTGGACGACGTCCTCGCGACCGGCGGCACGGCGGAGGCGGCGATCCAGCTGATCCATCGCGCTGGCGCCGAGGTCTCCGGCGTCGCGCTCCTGATGGAGCTTGGCTTTTTGCATGGTCGACTCCGTCTGGAGCCGATCCTGTCCGGAGCTCCGTTGGAGGCCCTACTCCGTATCTGAGTGATTAGGTGGAAAGGAGGGCGGACACTGTAGTGAGACGGTGTCCGCCCTCTGGCATGAGGTGGGTTTGCGTCAATTCGCTCGCAGAATGGGCTGATTCCTGTTGAAGCGAGGTCATGTGGCCTTATTCGCTTGCCTGGGGATCATGGACATGATCTACTCCTGGAGTTGTCGGAAAAGTTTCGGCAAAATTAACTCTCTGGGGGATTTAATGAAGGCTTTGGCAAAGCGAGTGGGAATGGTTTGTGGTCTCGCGGTGGGGACTGTTGCGTTTGCTGTGTCTCCTGCATTCGCTGCTAACACCTTCGTGCAGACCACGGACGATAATCCGGGGGGATACGCCCAGTGGACCGCAGACGGCGACCGCTGGGATGTGTGTGACTGGCAGGAGGACGGTCTGCGTGCCTCCGGAACGCTGACCTGGAACGGCGGCAGCAAGCGGATGGATGACGCCAATGGGGGGAGTGACAGCAGCCCGTGTGCCCGGCAGGTGGTCGACCTGCCTGAAGGTACCAAGGTCACTCTCAGGATCTGCTTGCGTGACGGCGCCAATGGTGTCGCGCGCTTCTGCGCCAGCTCTACTGGCTCTGCCTGACGCCTGAGTCGGCTGACCGTTCGGCTTGACCTGTCGAGCGGTGGATGCGGGTGTCGGAGAATCCGGCGCCCGCATCTTGGGTTTCCCCAGGTGAATGATCTTCCCAATCGTTCTGGAGGCGATGCGGGGGCGTGGGATCGCTACGATGGGGGCTCCGGAGCCTGACCGGGGACCCGGATCGCGCACGAGGAGTCCTCTTGCCAGACGAGGCCCAGCACCTGACCGCCGCCAAGCCCGAGCCCGCCTCGGCACCGGCGGCGCACCCCGCGTCGCGTGGCGAGAACGGCACGGGCGGAGCGGTGGAGCACGACCGCACCGCGCCCGCC
>NZ_JBTYMC010000098.1:0-21866 GCF_054880855.1 Streptomyces sp. S6
CTCGCCGTCGACCTTCGCGCTGATCGCCTCGAACATCGGGCCCAGCACCGCGTACGACTCCGCCGACCCGCCCGGCATGATCGACGGCCCGTGCAGCGCGCCCTCCTCACCGCCCGAGACGCCGACTCCCACGAAGTGGATGCCCTGTTCACGCAGCGCGGCCTCCCGGCGGCGGGTGTCCGCGAAGTGCGCGTTGCCCCCGTCGATGATCATGTCCCCGGCCTCCAGGAGCGGCGCGAACTCCTCGATCACCGCGTCCGTCGCCTCACCCGCCTGCACCATCAGCATCAGCCGACGCGGACGCTCCAGCGCCGCCACGAACTCCTGTGCGCTCTCAGCCGGGACGAAGTCCCCCTCATGCCCGAACTCTTCCATGAGCGCGCGGGTGCGCCCCGCACTGCGGTTGTGGACCGCCACCGTGTAGCCGTGACGGGCGAAGTTGCGCGCCAGGTTACGGCCCATGACTCCCAGGCCGGTGACGCCGATCGATGCGGAAGCGCTCATCTGCTGTACCTGTCCTTGTCCCTGTCGGGTATGCGGATACGACTCGAAAGCCTAGACAGCGTCGGCGACGGGAGCCACGTCCCGTATCTCAC
Source organism: Streptomyces sp. S6 (assembly GCF_054880855.1). Lineage (NCBI taxonomy): Bacteria > Bacillati > Actinomycetota > Actinomycetes > Kitasatosporales > Streptomycetaceae > Streptomyces > Streptomyces sp. S6. The sequence goes on from NZ_JBTYMC010000098.1 coordinate 597, forward strand.
TCGATGCGCCCGCTATCGCCTCCGCCAGGGCAGCGTCCGCTCGTGTTCGCCGGTCTCGTCGATGCGGTGGAGCGCCGCGCTGATGGCCTCGCCGATCTCCGCGAGCTGGCCGACCTGGTCCGGTGTGAGGGCGTCGAAGACCGCCTGGCGGACCGCCTCCACGTGTCCGGGGGCGACTTCCTCCAGGAGGCGTACGCCTTCGGGGGTGAGGGCGGCGAGCTGGTTGCGGCGGTTGCTCGGGCAGTCGCGGCGGTCGACGTAACCGGCCTCCTGGAGGCGGGTGACGGCGTGGGTGAGGCGGCTGCGGGTGATCCGGAGGCGTTCGGCCAGCTCGGACATGGTGAGCTGGTGCTCCGGGGCCGAGGAGAGGACCGCCAGCAGGACGTAATCGGCGTGCGTCATGCCCGCGTCCCGGCGCAGCTGGCGGTTGAGGTGGTCGGCGAGGTGGGTGGAGAACTCGACGTAGGCGAGCCATGCCCGTCGTTCCTCGGGGTCCAGCCAGCGGGGCGTCGCATTCATGAGCGTGATGGTAATCGGCTACCTTCCCGTCACCCGTTCACCCCACGACGAAGGGGAGCAGAGCGGCCGTCTCCCCCAGTTCGGCCCGTTCCGCACCGGTCGGAGCGCGCCGTCCCGTGGCGATCAGCAACGTGTCCGTGTCGGAGAAGGATTCGGGGAACGTCGTCCCGGCGATCCGCTCCAGCATCCCCCGCACCGACGCGAGCCCCTCGGCAGGCGGCCCCTCCGCGCCGGGGAGGTGAGCGACGAGGTCGAAGTGGTGCAGCGTCCACTCCAGGACGTACGCGGAGAGGTAGTCCTCGGCGGTGAGCACCATGTCCTGCGTGGCGACCCGGAGTTCGGGCGCGGCCAGCCCCGCGGCACGCCCGGCCGCCGAGCCGACGTCGTCCAGATGGAACTTCAGCAACGCCGGGTCCTCGTAGGCCGCTGCCAGCCGGACCGTCAACGCGTCGAGCGGGTCGTCTCCGGTCGGCGGGGTGTCGGTGAGGTGCCAGTAGGTGACCGCGTCGTGCGTCGCCTCCGCGTCGGACGGCGTGGCGAGCGTGATCAGCACGTCCTGCGCGTCGATCACCAGGTGACACACCAGGTCCCGAACGAGCCACCCCGTACACCCGGACGGCCGCGCGAAGTCCTCGTCGGAGAGCCCCGCGACGGCCGTCCGCAGCGCGGTCCACGTCTGCGTGAAGAGGTCCATCCGGGCACGCTACTTCAGCGACCCGGCCTTCCGGCACGCGACGACTCAGCTGTGGCTTGTTCCGCTCCCGCTTTCCTCTGACAACTCCTCTGCGGAGCCGGTGCGTTCGGCGATACGCCGTCGGTAGTTCGGGCACTCGGTGACGTCCTCGTACCCACAGTTCAGGCCCCCTTCGACGAACTCCAGGGACTTCTGGGCCGCCGCGATCCTCCGTCGCAGGTCTTCGGCCACAGGACGCAGGATGTCGTGCCGGGTGGCGCGGTCGACCGTAGGGTGCAGGCTCCTGATGGTCGCCAGGCCGAGTCCGGCCTCCTTCAGCATGAGGATCGCTGCCACGCGGGTGACGTCGCCGGCACCGTAACGGCGGCGACCGGCGGTGTCCCGTCCCGGGTCCAGCAGGCCCATCGTCTCCCAGTGCCGCAGGACGTGGGTGGCCAATCCGAAGCGGGCCGCGAGGGCTCCGATGCTCAACGTGCCGTCGTCGCTTGACTTCATGTCGGCATTAAGTCGGAGCATGACGGCCATGTCCATGAATCAGGAAGCGGCGGAAAAACTCTGCGGCACCGAAGCGCTGTTGGCCGTCCTCGACGTCGCGGAGCGGGCACCGGACGCCGTCCGGCTGCGGGACCGCTCCTACGAACTACTCTCCCTCGTACCGGGTTCGGCCGTCGTGGATGTCGGCTGCGGCGCCGGGAGGGCTGTCGCCGAGCTGGCCGGGCGCGGGGTACGAGCGGTGGGTGTGGACCCGGATCCGGGGATGCTGGCCGTGGCTCAAGAGCGGTGGCCGCAGGGCGAGTTCCGGAAGGCGGGTGCGGAGGAGCTGCCCTTCGACGAGGGGAGCCTGCGTGGTTACCGTGCCGACAAAATCCTCCACCTCCTCAGGGAGCCGAGACGCGCGGTGGCGGAGGCTCGGCGGGTGCTGTGTCCGGGTGGCCGGATCGTCCTGGTCGGTCAGGACTGGGACGCGATCATGATCGACTCGGACGACGCCGTGCTCACCCGCAGGATCGTGCACGCCCGAGCCGACCTCCTGAGCACGCCTCGCGCCGGTCGCGAGTTCCGCGGCCTTCTCCTGGACCACGGTTTCAGCGATGTCACGGTCGAGGCGCACACCAGCGTCTTCACCGACCCTGCGATGCTGCCCCTGGCAACGAGACTCGCCGAGTCGGCCTCCGCCGGGGGTGCCGTCGACCGTGACAGAGCGGACGTCTGGCTCACCGAACAGCGTCGGCGGGCGGAGACGGACCGTTTCCTCGTGGCCGTCCCGTTCTTCGTGGCCGCCGCCTCCGCCTAGGAGCCGCTTACTTCAGCAACTCCTCCACCAGGTCCGCCGCGCGGCTCGTGCCTCCCTCCGCGCGGGCCGCCGCCTTCAGCTCCGCCGACCGGCGGGCCACCTCCGGGTCGCCGGTCAGTTGCAGCAGGGCGGCTCGGAGGGCCTCCGCCGTCGCGTTCGGGGTGTCGAGGCGGTGGGCCACACCCAGTTCGACGAGGCGGTCCGCGTTCATGAACTGGTCGACGGCCTGGGGGACGGCGATCATGGGGACGCCGGCGTGGAGGCCCTCGCCGCAGCCGCCCATGCCGGCGTGGGTGACGAAGGCGTCGGCGTGCTGGAGGATGGCGCGCTGGGGGACCCAGGGGTGGACTTCGGTGTTGGCCGGGATGTCGCCCAGGACGGCGGGGTCGGTGTATTTGCCGATCTGGAGGACGACGTGCCAGCCGGGGAGGTCGCCGAAGGCGGCCAGGCACTGGCGGTAGAACTCGGGTCGGCGGGTGAACGCCGATCCGAGGGAGACCAGGAGGATCTTCTCCGCGTCGGCCGGGCGGGGCCAGTTCTCTTCCGTGGGGTCGAAGCAGGGGCCGACGAAGGTGACGGTGCTCGTGTCGACGCGGTCGGCGTGCGGCTGCATGGCGCGGGTGATCGTGGCGACCGTGTGCGCGGGGCGGCCCGCGAACTCCTCCATGGTCGGGGTCGTCGCCCCGCACTCCTTGAGCCACGCCTCGAACCGAGCCCGGTACGCGTCCGCGCCCGGCAGGGCGAAGAGGTGCGCGGCGACCTCGTCCTCGTACCCCTCCCAGGCCACGAAGGTCGGGGAGAGCTGCATGAGGGGGCGGTCCTGGGACTCGGCGAGGGCGCGGGCCGCGTACGCGCCGATGTCGTACAGGTAGAGGTCGGCCGGGTCGTCGTCGTAGACGGCGCGGAGCTGTGGGAGGGCCTGGATCCCCTCGTCCAGGAAGCAGGACATCGCCGCGATGGGGTCCTCGGGCCAGTCGTTGTCGGCGACCGGGAGGACGGACGTGTACGGGACGAGCCGCGCGCCGGTCGGCTCGATCAGGTGGGCGACGGCGGGGTCGTTCGCGTAGGTGACGCGGTGGCCGCGGGCGACCAGTTCACGGATGACGTCGAGGCTGGGCAGGACGTGGCTGACGGCGGGGACGCCGATCATCGCGATATGGGCACGGCGACGTGACATGGGCGATCACACTCGTTTCAGGTCTACGGAATGGCGGACGAGGACACGACGAAGCGCGGCCCGGCGGCGTTGCGCGGGGCGCTGTGCAGGGGGTCGTGTCAGCCGTAGAGCTGAGCGATGTGTGCCATGCGGACGACCTTAGCCGGGCCGCCCGCGTCCCCGCATCCGGATTACGGCGCCGCCGCCTCCAACTCGTCGACGCTGCCCGACATCACCGTCCGGATGTGCGCGGTGAGGTGCTCCAGCGGCCAGTCCCACCAGGCCAGCGCGAGCAGCCGGGCGACGTCCGTGTCGCTGTAGCGGGTGCGGATCAGGCGGGCGGGGTTGCCGCCGACGACGCCGTAGTCGGGGACGTCGGAGGTGACGACGGCGCCGGTCGCGACGATCGCGCCGTGTCCGATCCGCACGCCGGGCATCACGGTGACGCCGTTGCCGAGCCACACGTCGTTGCCGACGACCGTGTCACCTCGGTTCGGCAGGCCCGTCAGCAGGTCGAAGTGGTCGGCCCAGGCGCCGCCCATCGTGGGGAACGGGAACGTGGAGGGGCCGTCGCTGCGGTGGTTGGCGCCGTTCATGATGAACCGGACGCCGGTCGCGAAGGCGCAGAACCGGCCGATGACGAGGCGTTCGGGGCCGTAGTGGTAGAGCACGTTCCGCGTCTCGAAGGCCGTCGCGTCGTCCGGGTCGTCGTAGTAGGAGAACTCGCCGACGTCGATCAGCGGGGAGGTGACCTGTGGTTTCAGCAGGGCGACGCGGGGCTGGCCGGGCATGGGGTGGAGGGTGCCGGGATCGGGGAGTACGGGCATGGCGGGGCTTTCTCTCGGAGGCGGGCGGGTGCCAAAAAACCATGATCACGCGCACGGCACCCGCCGGCCCACCGATTTACACCTTGCGGTACGCGTACGCCTCCCCGGCCGCCGCCTCCACCGCCGTCAGGTCGGCTCCGGTCGCCGCCGTCACGGCCGCCGCGATCGCGCCCTCGACGAAGGGGGCGTCCAACAGCCGGATGTCGTGCGGGAGTTCGTCGTCCTCCAGGAGTGCCTTGACGGTGAGGACGGCGCTGCCGAGGTCGGCGAGGACGGCGACGCCCGCGCCCCGGTCGACCTCGGCGGCGGCTCGCGCGATGAGCGCGGCGCTGGTCCCGAACCGGCCGTCCTCGGTCCCCCCGGCGGCGGCGACCGGCACGTCCGTGCCGTCACCGACGAGACCGCGCGCGAGGTCCGCGACGGACTCGGCGACGGTGGCGCTGTGCGAGACCAGGACGATCCCGACGAGTTTCCGCTCGCTCATGAACTGCTGTCCTCCCCTTGCCCTTGTTCCCGGCTGTCGGCCAGCGCCGCGATCAGCAGGGCCGCCGAGGTCGCCCCCGGGTCCTGGTGACCGACGCTACGCTCGCCGAGATAGCTCGCGCGTCCCTTGCGTGCCTGGAGCGGTACGGTCGCCGCCGCCCCCTGCTCGGCCGCGTCCCGTGCCGCCGCGTACCCGGCGTCCAGTGCGTCCACGGCCGGGAGCAGCGCGTCGATCATGGTCTTGTCGCCCGGCGCGGCCCCGCCGAGCCGCATCACGGCCTGCACCCCCGCGCGCAGGGCCGCCGCGAACTCGGCGTCGCTGACCTCGGGGATGTCCCCGAGGGCCTTGCCGGTGCCGCGCAGCAGCGTCCCGTACAGCGGGCCCGAGGCTCCGCCGACGGTGGAGATGAGCTGGCGTCCGGCGAGTTGCAGCACCGCGCGCGGCGTCGAGGGCTGCTCCTTGTCCAGGACTGCCGTCACCGCGGCGAACCCGCGCCGCAGGTTGGCGCCGTGGTCGGCGTCGCCGATGGGTGAGTCGAGTTCGGTGAGCCGGTCGGCCTCGCGGTCGATCGAGGCGGCGGCCGTGGTCAGCCAGCGGCGGAAGAAGTCGGCGTCCAGCACGGGAACTCCTCGTTCGGTTCGGAGGCTCACATGCCCCAGCGCAGTCCGGCCGTGCTGACCGGTGCCTTCCACAGCCTCAGCAGTTCCTCGTCGATCTGGCAGAGCGTGACGGACGCGCCCGCCATGTCCAGCGAGGTGACGTAGTTGCCGACCAGGGTGTGCGCGACGTGCACGCCGCGCTCCGCGAGCACCCGCTGCACCTCGGCGTTGAAGCCGTACAGCTCCAGGAGCGGGGTCGAGCCCATGCTGTTGACCAGGACGAGGACCGGGTTGCGGGGGTTCATGTCCTCCAGGATCGCGTGGACGGCGAAGTCGGCGATCTCGCCGGACGTCATCATGGGGCGGCGTTCGCGGCCGGGTTCGCCGTGGATGCCGATGCCGAGTTCCAGCTCGCCCGGCGGGAGGTCGAAGGTGGGGGAACCCTTGGCGGGGGTGGTGCAGGCGCTCAGTGCGACGCCGAAGCTGCGGGAGTTCTCGTTGACCTGCCGGGCGATCGACTCGACGCGCTCCAGCGGCTGTCCCTCCTCGGCCGCCGCGCCGGCGATCTTCTCCACGAACAGGGTCGCGCCGGTGCCGCGCCGGCCTGCGGTGTAGAGGCTGTCGGTGACGGCGACGTCGTCGTTGACGAGGACCTTCGCGACCTGGATGCCCTCGTCCTCGGCGAGTTCGGCCGCCATCTCGAAGTTGAGGACGTCCCCGGTGTAGTTCTTCACGATGAACAGCACCCCGGCGCCGCTGTCCACGGCCGCCGCCGCGCGCACCATCTGGTCCGGCACCGGCGAGGTGAAGACCTCCCCCGGACAGGCGGCCGACAGCATCCCGGGCCCCACGAACCCGCCGTGCAGCGGCTCGTGCCCCGAACCGCCGCCGGACACCAGGGCCACCTTCCCCGCGACCGGCGCGTCCCGCCGCACGATCACCCGGTTCTCGACGTCCACGACCAGCTCGGGGTGGGCTGCGGCCATCCCCCGCAACGCGTCGGCGACCACGGTCTCCGGAACGTTGATCAGCATCCTCATGGGTATCTCCTAGTAACGTTGGCAGACCAGTTCCTGGCCGGCGTTGTAGCAGGTCAGATCTAGTTTGCTGATTTCTGATCCTGACGGTCGGGGGCGAGTGACAGCGGGGTTGGCACTGACTCGATGCTGACTTGGATGACAGGTTGTCAGACATACCTGACCGGGGGTGACCGTGCGGATCATAGTCACCCTTACCGCAGTATCGACCTTGCTCACACGAAGGTCACGTGGGCGGGTGCAGCCGACGATGACAAAGTGTGTGATGCGCACAGGTGGCTCCAGCCAATACACAAGGTGCCGCTGCTCGTTGAGGCGCCCTGCGGATAACATCCAGCCGCGAGGACATGGTGGTGTATCCGAAAAGTGCCGCTCCTCGCAGCTCTTCTTCGTGGAACAGGAACGGACTCTCTGTGAGCGCTGCCCGCTCCGGTGGGCGTGTGCAGCCCGCCCACCCCGGTGACCCCCGGCAGGTCGGCCCGTACCGGATCGTCGGACGTCTGGGTGCGGGAGGCATGGGCGTCGTGCACGCCGGGCTAGATCCCGCAGGAGCGCGCGTCGCCGTCAAGGTCATTCATGCCCCGCTGGCGGGGGATCCGGAGTTCCGGGCCCGTTTCCGCCGTGAGGTGCAGCTGTCCGCCCGCGTCCAGGGCCCCTGCCTGGTGCCCGTCCTCGCGGCCGACCCCGATGCCGAGTCCCCCTGGCTGGCCACCGCCTACGCCCCCGGCCTCACCCTCGACCGGCACCTCGCCGCGCACGGTCCCCTCACCGCCGCCACCCTGTACGCCTTCGCCGCCGGCACCGCCCAAGCCCTCGCCGCCATCCACGCGGCCGACGTCGTCCACCGGGACGTCAAACCGCAGAACGTCGTCCTCACCCCGGCCGGCCCCCGCCTCCTGGACTTCGGCATCGCGCACGCCGCCGACGGCACTTCGGTGACCCGCACCGGCACCATGACCGGGACACCCGGCTGGATCAGCCCCGAGCACTACCGCACCGGTACCGCCGGTCCCGAGGGGGACGTGTTCGCCTGGGGCTCCCTCGTCGCCTACGCGGCCACCGGCCGCCCGCCCTTCGGCACCGGCGCCCCCGACGCGGTCGCCTACCGCGTCATATCCGCCGACCCCGACCTCGACGGCCTCCCCGAACCCCTCCGCGACATCGCGGAGAAGGCCCTCGGCAAGGAGCCGGACAGCCGGCCGACCGCGCAGGAGACGGCCCGGCACTGCGCCGGGCTCCTCGCCTCGCAGGCCACCCAGATCGTCCCGGCCGACGCGCAGCCGACCCTGGCAGGTGATCCCGTCGCAGCCGTGTGGGACGTACCGGCCCTGAACGACCCACCCTGGCGCGCTCCCGTCCGCCGAAGCCGACGCGCGGTGGTCGTCCTCCTAGCAGCCGCCCTCGTCGGCGGGGTGGTGGGCGGGGCTCTCACGCTCCGGCCCGACCACGCAGTCCCCTCGTCGAACGCCGGACATCCCAGTGCGGGCGCCACCGTCACCACGTCCGCCGGGACGTCCGCGCCACCCCGCATACCGGCAGACGATCCGAAACCGTCGTCCACCGCGGACGGCGGGGAAGCAACCGTCGCCACCTGGCACACGGCCGGACGCGCCAAGGGGGAGGCGGAGTTCGAGACCGAGGCCGCTCTCAGCCATGACGTCAGCCTGGGTGTCGGTGAGGAACAAGGTTATGCAGGCGAGTACGCGATGAGCTTCGCCCGGCCCCGCAAGGAGATCTACATCGCGATCGAGGGACCCTCTCCCGCACCGCACATCGTGCAGGCCGTGGCCAAGAACTCGTGCCTCGTCCTGCGCATGATGGCAGACCTCTACCCGAGCCTCCCCTACGACGAATACGTCCTGGTGGACAACACGACCCCCGCGGCACCCGCGATCGTGTGGGAGGACGACTTCCGCACCAACACCGCCTGCGCCACCCAGGCGAGCGACCGCAGCACCCCCGACCCGGTCCGGGCATCGGACTGGCAGCCCACCGAACGCGGCCTCCGAGCCGCACAGATCCCCAGCACCGACAAAGACGAGATCCGTGTGGCCACCGACGCGGTCCGCGAACTCTTCACCGAGTGGAACGGCAACTCCCGCCTCTTCCGCGACCCCCGCTATATCAACGACGCCAACACCAGCATCGGCTTCGCTCCCGACGAGGCGACGATGTACGTGTGGGCGACCAAACCGGAATGGGACCAGGACACGAGATCCGAATGGGGACGCACCGCCGCCGACGTGGCCTGCCGAGCCGTCCTCACCGAATCCCGCACCCGCAAGGAATGGCCTTATATCCAGTACGCGGTGGCGGTGCTGGACCACGACGGTGGCATCCAGTTCCTCGACTGGGACTCCATCGGAAACTGCGCGACCTGAAGGCAGCGAGGCAGCCCGCTCAGAATCCCGCGACGACCTGGACGACGAGCAGTGTGGTCACGGCAGTGCCGAGCATCGTCAGCGCTAGAGATCTTCATTGGCGGGGGGTTACGGCGGTTGGAGGTCGAGTCCGGTCTTGGCGACGAGCCCTTCGATGAGGCAGGACCAATACTGCATTCGTTTCAGCCGGGTCTTCACCAGTGCGGTGAGCTGGTCGAGACTGTGTCTGGTGAGGTTGGCCAGGGATCTCTTCAGGTGCGACCACACGCCCTCGACCGGGTTGAGCTCCGGTGCGTACGGCGGCAGCTGGTAGACGGTCAGCCAAAATCGCGCGGCGGTCAGCTCCCGCATGGGCGTGGCTGACGTGCGTGTTCGGGTTGTCCCGCACCCGGACGACGGGGCCGCCGGCCTGCTGGTGTACGCCATCCAGCAGGCCGGCGCAGTGGGTCTCCGGTGAAGCCCTTACGCCGGCCCTGGTGCAGCTCAGCACGGCCATCGAGACGTGTCTGGTGCCCTGGGCAGTGACCTTCACGACGGGTGTGTCACCCCGGCGGCCCAAGGTGTGAGCTGTGCAGCCACCTGCCTGCCCTCGAAGCCGATGGCACCGACCGCCAGACCCATGTCGCCATCGAGCTCCTGATCGACGCCGGCCGTCGCCCGAACGAAATCTGCGCCTTGCCGTTCGACTGCCTCACCCATGGCGAGGGCGGCAAGCCCATCCTGGTCTGCAACAACTACAAGGAGCACCGGTTCGGCCGCCGTCGACCTGCGACTGCAGTTGGAGGAGCGCACCGAGGAGCTCGCGGCGGCTCGTAGCACCAACCGCGAGCTGATGATAGGGCTGGAACAGGCCAACCACCGTCTGATCGCTCTCCGGGCGGCGGCAGGTCTGAGCCAGGAGGAGCGCGGTCACGCTACCTGCCTCGGATATTTGCCCGGACCGTACGGCGTCCACGGCGTTCACCAGGGGGATTCACGCCACGGCCGTCCCCGATCTCGGTGTCGTCTCGGTGCAGCCGCCCAGGGCGCAGGTCAGTGGCGAGGAAGAGGTGCGTCCGGGCGCTCGTCATGGCCGGCGGAGGATCGATCACGCCCAGCGCGTGCAGGGTACCGACGAGCACGCCGGTATCCTCCTCCAGCTCCCGGCGGGCCGCTCGCGGTGGCTCCTGGCCTGCGCTGCCGCCACCGGCAGATGCCGGCCCCTGCGGCGCTGGAGGTAGAAGTCGTCCTCGACGATCGCGACTCGCCCGTGACCGTCGAGCGCGACCGCACGGACCGTGTCGTCCACGCTGATGTGCTCGTAGAAGCCTGTGCCGACCCTGTCCAGCTTGACCACCGTGTCCCGGTGGAGCCTCAGGAACGGGCCCCGTGGACCACCTCGCTTGAAAACTGCACCCACTCGCCCATGACCACTCCCCAGTCGTGGCTCGGGCCCAGGCGGACCCGGCGCCGGACGCCACCGGATCTCCTGGATTCAGGCGCAGGCGGGCCTCAGGGAAGCCGGCTTTCAGGGGATCAGCCCACTGCGTCAAGTGCGGCGAGGATGTCGGCGGGTTCGGCGCGGGTGGTGTAGTCGGAGTCGACGAAGGCCCAGCGGATGGTGCCGTCGCCGTCGATGACGTAGGTCGCGGGCAGCGGCAGGGTGCGCGGGTGGCCGTCGTTGACGCGCTGGAGATCGAAGCCGAGCTTGTCGTAGACGGCGGCAAGGTCGTCGGGGAGATCGAAGGCGAGGCCGTACTGCTTGGCGGTGTCGGAGCCGATGTCGCTGAGGACGTCGAAGGCGAGGGCGTGCTTCTCGGCCAGAGTGATCGACTCGTCGGGGATCTGCGGGGAGACGGCCACCAGGCGCGCACCGCGCGCGGTGATGGCCTCATGGTGCTGCTGGAGGGAGCGCAGGGCGATGTTGCAGTACGGACACCAGGCACCGCGGTAGAAGGTCAGAACGACCGGGCCGTCAGCGAGCAGGTCGTTCAGGGGAAGGATGTGTCCGGTCGCGGAAGGGAGGCTGAAGTGCGGCGCCCGGTCGCCGACGGTCAGCGCGCGGTCGGCCTGGCCGGAGTCGGTGAGTTCCTGGCTTGCCCGCTGCATGATCTCCCGAATCTCTGCGGGGATCTGCTGCTGACGGGCTTCGTAGAAGGTGCGCAGTTCCGCGTTCAGGGTGGTCATGGCGCTGGTTCCTCCTGGCTGACGGCTGGAGCAGGGCAAATCTTAAAATGACCGTTCCAAGATAAGGGCATGCATGGCCCCGCGCCAGCCGCACGGAGAGGTCAATCGGTCACAGGCTGGTGAACGGGTGGTGGTCGGCCAGGGCGAGAGCGCGGACGAAGGCGGCGAAGTGGGCCATGCGACGGGCGAGGAAGCGGCGGAAGCGGGGGGTCTGCGACCCGTACGCGGCCACCCAGAGGGCTGGTATGCGATTCATGGGGGCATGGTCCCGGCACGCGGCGCCTGTCAGGCGGATCGTGGACGAAGCTGGACGCCTTCACGCAGGTGGGCGGCCCGCCCCGCTCTGTGCCCGGCAGGACCTTTGCGGCGGGGCGAACGCGGAGTATCTTGGAATCCTTATTTCAAGATGGCGGGGTGAAACGTGCCGGACATCAAGCACTTCGATCCGGACGCCGCTCTGGAGACCGTGGTGCGGCTGTTCTGGCGGCAGGGCGTGGCCTCGACCGGGATCCAGGACGTGGTGACGGCGACCGGGCTCAACCGTTCCAGCCTGTATGCCACGTTCGGCGGCAAGCAGGAGCTCTACCTCGCCGCGCTGCGCCACTACCTGGAGCAGCGGTCCCAACCGATGTTCCGGCACCTGGCCGAGGACGAGCGGGGGCTGTCGGCCGTCTCCGAGTTCTTCGGCGGCCTGATCGAGGCCCGCTGCTCGGGCGAGTACGCCCGCTGGGGCTGCATGGTCTCCAACGCCCACGCCGGTGCCGAGAATAGCGATCCGGCGGTACGTGCCGTCCTGGATCAGCACCACCAGGAGTTGCGGGACGCGCTGTACGCGGCGCTCGTCACCGCCGAGCGCCAGGGGCAGCTCGCCCCCGGCGCCGATCCCGGCGCTTCCGCCGATCTGCTGGCGCTGCTCGCCTACGGCGTCAACCTGCGCTCGCGTGCCGGTGCCGACGCCGCGACACTGACCAGCACGGTGACCGCCGCCCTGGACTCGATCGCCGACCGGGCGTCGGCATAGCCTGCGTCGACCCGGCCCTCAGCTCGGCTTGGAGGCCGGTGAAGCACCCGGGCGGAGGACGGGGGTGGTCTGTGCTTCCGTATCCGCCGTGTAATCCCCGGGCGACGTGACGTCGATGCCCTCGGGAGCCTTCGCGGCCTTCAGGACGGAGGTCAGGACCACCGTGACGGCGGCGTTGAGGACAAAGGCCGTGAGGCCGATGTAGCCGATCTCGCCGATGGCGGGGATCATCTTCGCGGAGCCGCCGAAGTGCTTCTGGGTCGGCGAGGCGACACCGTAGGCCGCGACCGTGCCGTAGATCATGCCGACCGCCCAGCCGACGAGCAGCGCCCACCGGTGGAACCAGCGGGTGAACAGGCCGCCGACCAGGGCCGGGAAGGTCTGCAGGATCCAGATGCCGCCCAGGAGCTGGAAGTTGATGGCGACCGTCTTGTCCATGGTGAGGACGAAAACCAGCGCGCCGACCTTCACCAGCAGGGACACCAGCTTGGAGACCCGGGTCTCCTGCTCGGGCGTCGCGTCCGGCTTGATGAAGTCCTTGTAGATGTTGCGGGTGAAGAGGTTCGCCGCCGCGATCGACATGATCGCGGCCGGGACCAGTGCGCCGATGCCGATCGCCGCGAAGGCCACGCCCGCGAACCACGCCGGGAACATGTTCTCGAACAGCTGCGGAATCGCCAACTGGCCGTTGGTGACCTTGACTCCGGCCGCGATCGCCATGAAGCCGAGCAATGCCAGCAGGCCGAGCATGAGGGTGTAGAGGGGCATGACCGTCGTGCTGCGCCGGATCACTTCACGGCTGCGGGACGACAGCGTCGCCGTGATCGAGTGCGGGTACACGAACATGGCCATGGCCGAGCCCAACGCCAGTGTGGCGTACGTCCATTGCCCCTCCGCGGCCGGCAGCAGTCCGCCCGCACCGGCCGTGGCGTACTTCTTGTCCGCCGCGGCGAAGATCTCGTCGAAGCCGCCCAGCTTGATCGGGATGTAGATGATCGCGACGACGATGACGACGTAGATCAGTGTGTCCTTGACGAAGGCGATCATGGCGGGGGCGCGCAGCCCCGACGAGTAGGTGTACGCCGCCAGCACGCCGAAGGCGATCAGGAGGGGGAGGTCCTTGACGAACCAGTTGGTGTTCTCGCCACCGCCGACACCCATCACGTCCAGCACGGCCTGGATGCCGACGAGTTGGAGCGCGATGTACGGCATCGTCGCCAGGATGCCGGTGAAGGCCACGGCGAGCGACAGGCCCTTCGAACCGAACCGGCCACGGACGAAGTCGGCTGTGGTGACGTACCCGTGCCGGTGGCACACCGACCACAGGCGGGGCAGGAAGGTGAAGATCAGCGGGTAGACGAGGATCGTGTACGGCACCGCGAAGAAGCCGGCCGCGCCCGCCGCGTAGACGGCCGCGGGGACGGCGATGAAGGTGTACGCCGTATAGACGTCGCCGCCGAGCAGGAACCACGTGATCCAGGTGCCGAACGACCGGCCGCCCAGTCCCCATTCGTCGAGGCTGTGTTCGTTGTCGGGTCTGCGCCAGCGTGAGGCGAGAAAGCCCATGACGGTGACGGCCAGGAAGAAGAAGAAGATGAAGACGGCGAGGGCGACACCGTTCACGCCGTTGGGCATGGCTGCTCCCGTGCGGGGACAAGGTGTTTCGGGCAGGTGATCGCGTGAGGGCCGGCCGGGCGCTTGCGCGTCCGGCCGGCTGTGTGGGTCAAGCGTGAACGGGCTCTGACTCAGGCGCGGTCGATCCGGAGGCGGCCTTGTCGTTCGAGGCCGGAGGAGACATCCACTGTTCGAGTCGCTCGGGCAGCGCCCAGCGGTACAGCGGTACGGCGCCGGCGGTGGTGATGACCGCGACCAGGACCAGCATGGAGAAGACGTCCTTGCTGATCATTCCTTGGGCGAGGCCGATGTTGATGAAAATGAGGATCATCAGGCCGCGGGCGTTCATCAGGCCGCCGACCGCCCAGGACTCGCGCCAGGAGAAGCCGATACCGCGCATGGCGAGGGCACAGCCCGCGTACTTGCCGACGAAGCCGGCCGCGAGGATCAGCAGGAACGGCCCGATCATGGCCCAGCCGGCGACGCCGCCGAGTTCGGTGTTGAGGCCGGAGAAGGCGAAGAAGATGGGCAGGAGCAGGACGCAGACGATGTCCATCATGCGGTTGTGCAGGGCCGCGCGGAAGGCGGGGTTGCGCGGCATGGCGAGTCCGGCGATGAAGCCGCCGAAGACCGAGTAGATGCCGATGTATGAGGGGCCCCGGAGTTTCCGGACAGGCACCCAATAGAAGTACTAGAAGCAGCAGGAACCGGCCGCCGATGCGGAACTGACGGTGAACGAGCGGGCGCGCCTGAAGGAACTCGAACACCACAACCGCGAAATGGAGATGGAAAACTCCTTCCTGGTAACAAGGCGGCCCCGTGACTCAGGAAGCTCCTTGCCGCTGCGGGGGCGTCAACCTTCCTGCGGAGCAAAGAGCTTCGTGGTCACCAACGAGGCGCTGGACACGCTCACACCAATCCCCACCCGGCGCTGTGCCGCTGTTGCCACCGCGGCCAACCCGGACCCGCTGTACAGCGGCAAACACCGCGACCACGGCATAGACGTGCAGGCACTGACCACGACCGACGGTGAACTGGTTTTCCTGGGCCGGGCCCGGCCCGGTTCCACCCACGGCCTGAGCGCCGCCCGCGCGGACGGCATCCTGGACACAGTCACCGCCGCCGACGTGGAGACCACCGCCGACTCCGCCTACCAGGGCGCCGACGGCACCGTCCGCACCCCGGTCAAGCGCCCGCCGGGAAAGGGCCACAACGGTTGGGGGAAACAGGCGAATTCCGCTCTGGCCAGACTCCGCGTCGCGGCCGAGCACCCCTTCGCCATGCTCAAGCGCCGGCGTGCTCCTGACCGGCTCCGCATCAGCCTGAACCGGACCACGGCAGCCATCGTCTTGTTCGATTGTCGGCCATGGTAGGAGCCACTCGGAGACTAACGGGCGAGGCGGGGCCCTGCCCTCGGGAACGTCCGCACCATCGGGGAAGTGGTCTAGGGTCCGGATCTCGACCCGGCCCTCGTCGAAGACGGTGATGCCGACGTAGACGTAGACCGGTGTGTCCCAGCCGATGTGCAGGACCCCGGTGACTCCCTGGTTCGGGTCCCACAGGGGACCGTGCGGGGCGATGCCTCAGACCCGGATGTCGGCCGCGCCGGCGAAGCCGCCGTGCGCGTCGCCCGGCGCCGGTACGTACTCGCAGGCGGTGACGTGGACGGTGGAGTCGGGAACCACCCCCTCCCGGTGGTACCGGCGACTCGCCTCCCCATCGTGAAGCCCGCACGAATGACCGGCACCTTCTCCGTGCGGCTGCCTTGACGCCCCCCGGAGTGCGACCTAGCGTGCGGTGATCACGCGGCCCCGGTCCGCGTGACGCCGGCAGAAAGGTCCGCCATGCGGCTCTCCGTACCGGACGACTCCCTCTTCGGACCCGCGAACCTGCCCTACGGCGTCTACTCCCGCCCCGGCGCCGCGCCCCGCGTCGCGACCCGGTACGGCGACCACGTCGTGGACCTCGCGCTGCTCCTCGGGGACGACGTCTTCGCGGCGCCCTCGCTGAACCCGTTCATGGCGCAGGGGTACGACCGCTGGACGGCCGTCCGCGCCGCGCTCACCGAGGCGCTCGCGGGGGATGTCCCGGCCGAGGCCGTGCACCCCCTCGACGGTGTCACCCTCCACCTCCCCTTCGAGGTCGCCGACTACGTCGACTTCTATGCCTCCGAGCACCACGCGGCCAACCTCGGCCGGCTCTTCCGCCCCGACAACCCCGAGCCGCTGCTGCCCAACTGGAAGCATCTGCCGGTCGGTTACCACGGCCGCTCCGCCTCGGTCGTCGTCTCCGGGACGGACGTCGTACGCCCCTGCGGGCAGCGCAAGGCGCCCGGTGATCCGGCGCCCGTGTTCGGGCCGTCGGCGCGGCTCGACATCGAGGCGGAGGTGGGGTTCGTGGTGGGCACCGGCAATGCGATGGGCGTGCCGGTGCCCGTCGCGGACGCCGAGTCGCACCTTTTCGGCGCCGTCCTCTTCAACGACTGGTCCGCCCGGGACATCCAGGCCTGGGAGTACGTCCCCCTCGGGCCCAACCTCGGCAAGTCCTTCGCCTCGACGGTCTCGGCGTGGGTGGTCCCGATGCTCGCGCTGACGGAGGCGAAGGTGCGCACGCCGGTCCAGGAGCCGGCCGTCCTGCCCTATCTCGCCCTGGACGAGCCCTGGGGGCTGGACATCGCCCTGGAGATCGAGTGGAACGGCGAGACCGTCTCCCGTCCGCCGTACTCCGCGATGTACTGGTCCCCGGCGCAGATGCTGGCGCACCTGACCGTCAACGGCGCCCCCACCCGCACCGGCGACCTCTTCGCCTCGGGCACGGTCTCCGGTCCCGCGAGGGACCAGCGCGGCGCGTTCATCGAGCTGACCTGGGGCGGCGCCGAGCCGGTCACCGTCGCGGGGGAGAAGCGGACGTTCCTGGAGGACGGGGACGAGGTGGTGCTGCGGGCGAGCGCGCCGGGGGCGGGCGGGGCGCGGATCGGGTTCGGGGAGGCGCGGGGGCGGGTGGTGGCTGCCGTGACCGTGTGACGTCACCGCCTGTCCTGGCGGACGAACAGCTTCGCCAGCCGCTCCCCCACCGCCACCGCCTCCTGCCGGTCCTCGATCGGCTTGACCCGCGAGTCCTTGAACACGATGTACGTGACCCCCGAGGCCACACCCCCGCTGCGCGGGTCGGCCGGGATCCCGAGGGCCTTGGCGGTGGCGTAGGAGGCTTCGCCGATGATGTCGTCGGGCCCGGTGTCACCGACGACGGCGTACTGGACCCGGCCCCGGTAGACCACGGCGGCGACGGACCCGGCGTGCACCCCGCTGTCGCGGTGGTTCCACACGGCGCTCTTCATCGGGACGACGATGTAGGGCAGCGTCTCCGCGCTGAGCTGGCGTCCGTCGGACTGCTGGAACGCGGTGGTCGGCGCGAACAGGGGGTCGGCGTCCCGGTTGCAGATCCGGCCGGGACGCCCGTCGCAGTCGATGTCCATGTCGGCCTTCCAGAACACGGCGTCCCGGGTGCCGCAGACGGGGACGGTGCGCGGGGACCCGTCGTCGAGGCGGTACTTGCCGCGTGAGACGGGGTCGCAGTCGCGCACCTTGGCCAGCAGGTCGGCCGCCTCGACGGGGCCGTCCGGGGTGGGCAGCCCGAACGCCTGGGGGACGGCGGGCGAGGTGGGCGCCAGCAGGGCGAGGCAGGCGGCGGCGAGTGTCAACGACTGGGGACGCACGTAGAGAAACCCTCTCCGCGGGGGGATTTTGACGGACACTCAGGCAAATCTGGTGCCGCCCCGCCCCTTCGGCCACCTCAAGGGGGCCGTACGGTGCACGCGGTCTGACGGTCCGACAGGGGGCGGGGGCCGGAGCAGTCCTGCGCCCCGGCCGCCCGGCCGCCCACGCCGGCGCGGGATCAGCGACGACAGCGGCCCGCGCCACCGGCTCGAACTCGTGGATTCCGACGGAGAGTTCGGCCGTGAAGAGCCTCAGCATACGTAACCCGTGCGGCGGTCCCGCGCGGGGTGGCCCGTTGCGCCGTCCGGAGGAATCCGTCACCTGCCCGGCGGCTGCCGGGGTGCGAGGCCCGCCGGGGGCGCTTTGGCTTCGTCCGAGGCAGCACGGCCGTACCCGACCCCCGGCGGAGAACCGCCGACCGTGCCGCCGGGAGGGCATCCGATGCGCACACTTCAGCTTCTCGTCGGCGCCGGGGCGAGCGCGGCGGCCGTCGCGCTGGCCGCGGGTCCGGCGTCCGCCGCCGGGATCTCGGTGAGTACGACGGGGTCGACGGTCTCGGTGGTGACCAGCACCTGTATCTCGCAGGTCAGCGGCAGCTACGGCACCGCGTCCCTGCTGACCGCGAGCCAGACGAGCTTCAGCCAGGGCCGCCAGGTGGCGCTGTCGGGGACGACGGTGAGCCAGTCGGCAGCGTGGACGAGCGTCACCCCCGGCACCTACACGGTGCAGGTCCGCTGCGCCGACGGCCGCAGCGCGGGCTCTCAGACGATCATCGTGTCGGCCTCCTCCGCGCCGACGACCTCCTCGACGACCGCCCCTTCCCGGGGTGTCCTCGGCGGGCTCGGCGGTGGCATCCAGGACTACGGGACGGCGACCCTCGCGGCGGGCGGCGCGCTGACCGGGCTCGGGGTGCTGGCGGCGGGGTGGTTCCTGCGCAGGCGGCGGCGTCCGTACCGGCTCTGAACGTCAGCTGTCCTCTGCGGGGAGTTCCGACAGAGCCTGGCTCAGCCACTTCGTCCAGAACGTCTCCAGCTCGATGCCCGCGCGCAGGACCAGGTGCTGAAGCCTGGCCTGCGCGCTCTCGTCCCCGGGCGGGAAGTCGCGGGCCTCGATCTCCTCGTACTCGGCCAACTGGCGTCTGTGGAGGTCGAGATGGCGGGTGAGGTCTGCGGTGAGCCCTGCAGTGCCGACGACGGCGGCTGCGCGCAGGCGCAGGAGGGTGGCGTCGCGGTGGGGTCTGGGGTCCTGGGGTCCGGCCGTCCAGCGGGCGAGTTCGGCGCGGCCTTCGGGGAGGACCTCGTAGGACTTCCTCTGGCCTCGGGCGGGGGCCTCGGAGGGGAGGGTCCGGATGTGGCCCTCCGCCTCCAGTTTTCCCAGCTCGCGGTAGATCTGCTGGTGCGTGGCCGACCAGAAGTACCCGATCGACCGGTCGAACCGGCGGGTCAGCTCCAGCCCCGACGACGGCTTTTCGAGCAGGGCGGTGAGGATCGCGTGCGGGAGTGACATGCGGTCATCCTAGGGAGGGCCCTACAGGGCGGCGGCGATCTCGGTGCCCTGCTTGATCGCCCGTTTCGCGTCCAGTTCGGCGGCGACGTCGGCTCCCCCGATGAGGTGCGGGGTGCGGCCTGCGGCCACCAGCGCGTCGTACAGGTCCCGGCGGGGCTCCTGCCCGGTACACAGGACGACCGTGTCGACCTCCAGGACGGTGCTGTGGCCGTCGACCGTGATGTGGAGGCCGGTGTCGTCGATCCGGTCGTAGGTCGCGCCGGGGGTCATCGTCACGCCCCGGTGCTTGAGTTCGGTCCGGTGGATCCACCCTGTGGTCCTGCCGAGGCCCGCGCCGACCTTGGTGGTCTTGCGCTGGAGGAGGTGGACCGTGCGGGGCGGGGTGGGGCGGTCGGGGGTGGTGAGGCCGCCGGGGGTGGTGTGGTCGAGGTCGACGCCCCAGGTGCGGAAGTAGGTCGCCGGGTCCTCGTGGGCCTTGTCGCCGCTGTCGGTGAGGTGTTCGGCGACGTCGAAGCCGATGCCGCCGGCGCCGAGGATCGCGACGCGGTCGCCGACGGGGGCGTCGTCGCGCAGGACGTCGAGGTAGCCGAGGACGCTGGGGTGGTCGACGCCGTCGATGCCGGGGACGCGGGGGACGACGCCGGTGGCGACGACGATCTCGTCGTAGGACATCAAGTCCCCCGCCTCCGCACGCGTGTTGAGGCGGACGTCGACCTGATGGGCCGTCAACTGGTGGCGGAAGTAGCGGATCGTCTCGTCGAACTCCTGCTTGCCGGGGACCTTGCGGGCGACATTGAGCTGGCCGCCGATGTCGGTCGCGGCGTCGAACAGGGTGACGGCGTGGCCGCGTTGGGCAGCGGTGACGGCGCAGGCGAGTCCGGCGGGGCCGGCGCCGACGACCGCGACGCGTTTGCGCAGGCGGGTCGGGGAGAGGGTCAGCTCGGTCTCGTGGCAGGCGCGGGGGTTGACCAGGCAGGAGGTGATCTTGCCGCTGAACGTGTGGTCCAGGCATGCCTGGTTGCAGCCGATGCAGGTGTTGATGGCCTCGGGGGTGCCTGCGGCGGCCTTGTTGACGAACTCCGGGTCGGCGAGCATCGGGCGGGCCATGGAGACCATGTCGGCGACGCCGTCGGCGATCAACTCCTCGGCGAGTTCCGGGGTGTTGATGCGGTTGGTGGTGACGAGCGGGATCGCGACCTCGCCCATCAGCTTCTTCGTGACGAACGTGTACGCGCCGCGCGGCACCGACGTCGCGATGGTCGGGATGCGGGCCTCGTGCCAGCCGATGCCGGTGTTGATGAGGGTGGCGCCCGCCGCCTCGACGGCCTTCGCGAGGGTGATGACCTCGTCGAGGGTGGAGCCGCCGGGGACGAGGTCGAGCATGGAGAGCCGGTAGACGAGGATGAAGTCCTCCCCGACGGCCTCGCGGACCCGCCGGACGATCTCGACGGGGAACCGCATCCGGTTCTCGTAGGAGCCGCCCCACTCGTCGGTGCGGTGGTTGGTCGGCGCGGCGACGAACTCGTTGATCAGGTAGCCCTCGGAGCCCATGATCTCGACGCCGTCGTATCCGGCGGCGCGGGCGAGGCGGGCGGTGCGGACGTAGTCGTCGATGGTCTTCTCGACCTCGGCGGCGGTGAGTTCGCGGGGCGTGTGGGGGCTGATCGGGGCCTTGAGGGCGCTCGGGGCGACGAGGTCGGGGTGGTAGGCGTACCGGCCGAAGTGGAGGATCTGGAGGGCGATCCGGCCGCCCTCGGCGTGCACGGCGTCGGTGACGACGCGGTGGCGCCCGGCCTCCTCCTCGGTGGTGAGCTTGGCGCCGCCGGGGTAGGGGCGGCCCTCGTCGTTGGGGGCGATGCCGCCGGTGACGATGAGGCCCACTCCCCCGCGCGCTCGTTCCGCGTAGAAGGCGGCCATCCGCTCGAAGCCGCGCTCGGCCTCCTCCAGGCCGACGTGCATCGAGCCCATGAGGACCCGGTTGGGCAGCGTCGTGAAGCCCAGGTCGAGCGGGGTCAGCAGATGCGGGTAGCGGCTCATGGCGCCCTCCTCGGCGGGTGTGCCCTTCCGTTGTAGAGGGCCGGACGCCATTATGCAACTAGTTGCAAAACTCAGCCGCGGACGGCCCGCCCGAGCCCCGACCAGGTCCGGGAGGCCGCCGCCGCGACCCGGCGGACGTCCGCGCCCAGCCGCACGGTGTCGATGTGACCCCGGCGGCCCGCGACGGAGAGCGCGGCGACGAGGCGCCCGGCGCGGTCC
>NZ_JBTYMC010000099.1:0-21348 GCF_054880855.1 Streptomyces sp. S6
CCCGCCACCGCGACCCCCGCGCGGGCCGCCTGCGCCGACACCGCGTACTCGACCGCCGGGCACAAGGAGTACGGGACCTACCTCTGGCACGTCGGGGACGGGCCCATGCCGGGCGGGCTCACCCGGGACGCCGCGCGCAAGGTGTTCGAGGAGGCCATCGGGACGATCACCGGTGAGCGCAACGACTGCGGGCTCGCCGGTACGGGCGGACCTCGGGCGCGGTACCTGTCGGCGACGGACCGGGAAGCCGGGATCGACCGGGCGGGGCGCTGTTCCGCGCGGGACGGCGTGAGTGTGTGGGACGCCGGTGAGCTGCCCGAGGACGTCGTCGCCGTCACCTGCTCCTGGGCCGTCACCATGCCGGACGGCGGTCCGAACGGCCTGATCGAGGCGGACGTCCGCTTCAACACCCGCCACCACCGGTTCACGGACGCGCCGGGTGAGCGGTGCGCCGACGCGTACGACGTCCGGGCCGTCGGTACGCACGAGGCGGGGCATGTCTTCGGCCTCGGCCACGTCGGCGCCGGGCACGAGAACCTGACCATGTACACGAACTCGTTCGCCTGCTCGACGCGGGCGCGGTCGCTGGGGCGGGGGGATGTGCTGGGGTTGCGGGCGCTGTACCGCTGAGGAGCCACGCCCCTGCCCCCTTCTCAGGGGGCACCCCTCTCGGGTGAACCTCCCACTCTCCTGGCGGCACCCCGTTCGACACTGTCCGATATGTCCATTTTCGTGTGGATATCGGCCCGTGCGTTCTGCGGGAAACGGGCCACTCCTCACTCTTCTTGGAGGGCGTTGTGCGGCCTGAGGGCTACGACTACGACACCCACAGCAGGTTGGCCGGGCCGCTCACGGAGCCGGCCGGAACGCCGTACCGGGTGCAGTACATATCGCTGCTCTCCCGCGAACCCCACCGAATACGCGCCATCCTGCTGATGGGCCTCGCCCCGGTGCTGACGGCCCTGCTGCTCGTGTACCTCGTGTGGCCCAGCCACTGGGTGGAGCGCGAGGGCGGCGACGAGTGGATGGTCGGCCTCGACATCGCGATGCTCATAGCCATCGGCCTGATCGAACTGTTCATGGTCGTCAACGTCGCGTCCGTCGCGCACGCGACCCTCGTCGCCCGCGACCCCGTACCCGTAGTACCCGAGAGCGGCACCCGCGTCGCGTTCCTCACGACGTACGTCCCCGGCCGCGAACCCCTCTCCATGGTCCGCGCCACCCTCGAAGGCGCCGTCCGCATCCACCACCGGGGCCCCCTCGACATCTGGCTCCTCGACGAGGGCGACGACGAACAGGCCAAGGCCCTCTGCGCGGAACTCGGCGTCCGGCACTTCACCCGGCACGGCGTCCCCGAGTGGAACCGCCCCAAGGGCGTCCACAAGGCCCGCACCAAGCACGGCAACTACAACGCCTGGATCGCCGCGCACGGCGACGACTACGACCTCTTCGCCTCCGTCGACACCGACCACGTCCCCCACCCCGACTTCCTGGAGCGGATGACGGGCTACTTCCGGGACCCCGACGTCGCCTTCGTCGTAGGACCTCAGGTGTACGGGAACTACCACAATCCGGTGACCAAGGCCGCCGAGTCGCAGCAGTTCCTCTTCCACGCCCTGATCCAGCGCGCCGGCAACCGCTACCGCGCCCCCATGTTCGTCGGCACCAACAACGTCGTCCGGATCGCCGCCGTCAAGCAGATCGGCGGACTGTACGACTCGATCACCGAGGACATGGCCACCGGCTTCGAACTGCACCGGCGCCGCAACCCCGTGACCGGGCGGAAGTGGCGGTCGGTGTACACGCCGGACGTGCTCGCCGTCGGCGAGGGACCCGCCTCCTGGACGGACTTCTTCACCCAGCAGCTCAGATGGTCGCGCGGCACGTACGAGACGCTGTTCAAGCAGTACTGGAAGGCGCCGTTCACGATGCCTCCCGGGCGGCTGTTCTCGTACACGATGATGCTCGTCTACTACCCGATGACGGCCGTCAACTGGTTCCTCGGCATTGTCAGTTGCGTGCTGTTCCTCTGGTTCGGCGCGTCCGGCACGCAGGTCGCCGCCTCGGTCTGGCTGATGCTCTACAGCGACGCAGCCGCCCTCCAGATCGGCCTGTACCTGTGGAACCGGCGCCACAACGTCTCCCCGCACGAACCCGAGGGCTCCGGAGGGCTCGCCGGGATGGGCATGTCCGCGCTGTCCGCGCCGATCTACCTCAAGTCCTTCGGCGCCGCCCTCCTGCGCAGGCCCAGCCGGTTCGTCGTCACCCCCAAGGGCGGCGACGCCAGCGCCGACCGCCTCATGACCTTCCGCGTCCACCTCTTCTGGGCCGCCGTCCTCATCGCCTCCCTCACCGCCTCCGCCGTCCTCGGCCACACCCACGCCGCCATGCGCACCTGGGCCGTCCTCGCCACCGCGATCTCCCTGGCGCCGCTCGCCGTCTGGCTCGGCACCCTCGTCAGGGAACGGCGTGAGCGGCGCACGCTCGTCAAGAAGAGCGCCCCGCAGCACACGGCCGTCGAACCCGCCCTCGCCCCCGTCTCCGGCACGCCCACAGGAGGCAACTAGCCATGTCCTTCCAGCAGAAGAAGACCAAGAAGACCGTCCTGGGCATCGGCGGCGTCGTGATCCTCGCGAGCCTCAACGCGCCCGCCGCACTGGACTTCGTCGGCGAGCAGTACCACGCCTACCAGATCGCCCAGCCCGAGTACCGCGCCAAGTACGGCAGTTGGGACCAGGTCGACATCCCCGAGAAGTACCGCACCAACGCCATCCACGCGGCGCTCCTGCACACCGGGAAGGTCCTCATCGTCGCCGGCTCCGGCAACGAGCAGAAGAAATTCGACGCCGGGTCCTTCGACACCGTCCTGTGGGACCCGAAGCACAACACCTTCAAGAAGATCCCCACCCCCGAGGACTTCTTCTGCTCCGGACACGCCCAACTCCCCGACGGACGGCTCCTGGTGGCGGGCGGCACGGCCCGTTACGAACGCCTCGACGGCGAGGTCCGGCGGGCCGCCGGGGGCATGCGCGTCAAGAACGAGAACCCCGACAAACCCATGGTCCTCAAGAAGGGCACCCGCTTCCGCTCACCGGCCGGCGTCGAGTACGTCAGCAGGTTCGACGTCACCGTCCCGAAGGCGAAACGCGGCTTCACGGTGACCTACAACAAGCGCGGCGTCATGCAGCCCTGGCAGACCAAGGTCACCGCCAGTGAGGTCCGCGTCTTCGTCGAGGCCGCCGAGAGCGGGCCCATGTCCGCCACCGACAGACAGGCCCAGTACGAGATCGTCGGGCTCACCGGCAAGGACGCCGACAACACCTACGGCCTCAGCGAGAAGATCACCCTCGACAAGCAGGACTTCCAAGGCATCCGCGCCGCCTACGAGTTCGACCCCCTCGCCGAGCGGTACGTCCCCGTCGACCCGATGAAGAAGGCCCGCTGGTACCCGACCCTCGTCGGCCTCGACGACGGCCGCGTCCTCGCCGTCTCCGGACTCGACGACGTCGGTGTCGTCGACCCTGGCGACAACGAGATCTACGACCCGAGGACGAAGAAGTGGACGCCGGGACCCAAGCGGTACTTCCCGACCTACCCGGCGCTCTTCCTCACCAAGGGCGGCAAGCTCTTCTACCCCGCCTCCAACGCCGGGTACGGGCCCGCCGACCAGGGCCGTGAGCCGGGGATCTGGGACCTGAAGACCAACACGTTCCAGAAGGTGCCCGGCCTCAAGGACGCGGACGCCACCGAGACTTCGGCGTCCGTGCTGCTGCCGCCCGCGCAGGACCAGCGCGTCATGATCCTCGGCGGCGGGGGAGTGGGCGAGTCCAAGAAGGCGACGCCGCGCACCGCCGTCGTCGACCTCAAGGCGGACAACCCCTCCTTCAAGGACGGGCCCGACCTGCCCCAGGGCACCCGGTACCTGAACAGCGTGATCATGCCGGACGACACCGTCTTCACCTCCAACGGCTCCGCCGACTACCGGGGCCGCAGCGCCAGCAACATCCTCAAGGCCCAGTTCTACGACCCCAAGGGCAACGTCTTCCGCGAGGCCGCCGACCCCGCCGTCGGCCGCAACTACCACTCCGAGGCGCTCCTGCTGCCCGACGGACGCGTGGCCACCTTCGGCTCCGACCCCCTCTACGACGACCAGCAGAACACCAAACTCGGCCACTTCGAGCAGCGCATGGAAGTCTTCACCCCACCCGCGCTGCACAAGAACGGCAAGGACCGCCCCGTCCTCGACGACGGACCGCAACAACTGCCCGACAACCGTCAGTTGACCTACCGCACCGACCACCCCGAGCGGATCGCCGCCGCCCGGCTGATGCGGCCCAGCGCCGTCACCCACACCACCGACGTCGAACAGCGCTCCATCGCGCTGAAGTCGGCCAAGGAGGGCCGGGCCGTCACGTTCACCGTGCCGGACGACCCCGCGCTCGTGCCGCCCGGCTGGTACATGCTGTTCGCGACGGACGCGGCGGGGACGCCGTCGGAGGCGAAGTGGGTGCAGGTCAAGTGAGCTCCGTCTACTTCGAGTTGCGTGCCAGCTCCAGCGCGTACGCCGGCCACCACTGCCCCGCGTCCGGACCGCCCTCGCAGGTGCCGTCCGACTCCCCGGGCCGCTTGATCCACAAGTAGGCATCCAGAGCGGGTTCCCCGGTTTCGGTGGTCGGCCGGGTGCCCAGGGCCCGCCCCGGAGGGTTGCACCACACCCCCGGGAGCGGGCCGTTGCCGTTGCGGCTGGTGTCCACCACGAAGTGTTTGCCGCCCAGTTGACCGGAGAGATCGAGGCCGTAGCGCCTGACGGCGTCGTCCGGCTGGAAGTTGGAGACGTTCAGCGCGAAACCGTCCGCCGCCTCGATGCCGGACGCCTTGAGCGGTTCCACCAGCTTCCACGGCTCGCGGATCCAGGACGGGTTGCCGGCGTCCAAGTACACCTTCGTGCCGGGCTGTCGCTTCAGCCGCGTGATCGCCCCGGACAGCAACCGCTCACGCTCGCCGTGATATTCACCCGGCGTACAGCCGTCCACGATGTGCGCGACCGCGTCCGGCTCCAGCACCACCAGCGCCTTCGCGTCCCCGAGAGCCGACGCGAACTTCCCGATCCACGCGAGGTAGGCGTCCCCGTCCGCCGCGCCCCCCGCCGAGTGCTGGCCGCAGTCGCGGTGCGGGATGTCGTACGCCACGAAGAGCGCCGTGCGGCCCGTTCTCGTCGCGGCTGTCGTGGCAGCGGTCACCACCGGCCCCGGGTCGATCTCGCCCGCCGGCCACAGCGCGACGGGCTGTTCGGCGATCCGGCGCAGCAGCTCCGCGTCCGAGTTGCGGCCCTCACGCCGCCACAGCTGCATCTGCCGGACGGCGTTGCTGTCGGGGTCGACCCAGAAGGCGGTCGTCTCGGCGGCGGCCTTCGGGGGTTTCACCACCGACGCCTCGTCGGCCGAGGGGGAGGCGGTGCAGGCGGCGGTGAGGGTGAGGGCGAGGAGGGCGGTGAGGGTGTGCGTCGGACGGGGCATGCCGCTCCCTGTGACGGAGGGGGGAACCGGGATCACTCGTGCATAACCCGTACGAAGCGGCGCACCAAGCCAAATCGCCGACCGGCCGGGGAACATCGCTCAGGAAGCGGTTTCCGGTTCGAAAGGCGAGACGGTGCTGACCGCGATGTGACCGGCGGGTAGGGTCTGGTGGCGTGCCGAAGCCCCTCAGTCTCCCCTTCGACCCCATCGCCCGCGCGGACGAGCTCTGGAAGCAGCGCTGGGGAAACGTGCCGTCCATGGCCGCGATCACCTCGATCATGCGGGCCCAGCAGATCCTGCTCGCCGAGGTCGACGCCGTCGTCAAGCCGTACGGGCTGACGTTCGCGCGCTACGAGGCACTCGTCCTGCTGAACTTCTCCAAGGCCGGCGAGCTGACGATGTCGAAGATCGGTGAGCGGCTGATGGTCCACCCGACCTCGGTCACCAACACCGTCGACCGCCTCGTCCGCTCCGGCCTCGTCGCCAAACGCCCCAACCCCAACGACGGCCGAGGCACCCTCGCCTCCATCACCGCCAAGGGCCGCGAGGTCGTCGACGCCGCCACCCGCGACCTGATGGCCATGGACTTCGGCCTCGGGGTGTACGACGACGAGGAGTGCGCGGAGATCTTCGCGATGCTCAGACCGCTGCGGGTGGCTTCGGGGGACTTCGAGGAGGAGTAGGGTTTTCGCGGGTCAGCGCGCTGGTCTCCGCCGACGCGGAGGTGTTCCGAGCGTGTTCACGCGCTACCGGATGATGGCGTCGTTGTCCCCGCCGCTGCGGGGGAAAGTCGGGCGGTTACGCTCGTAGCCATGAAACGAAGCGTGCTGACCCGCTACCGCGTCATGGCCTACGTCACCGGTGTCCTGCTGGTCCTGCTGACCCTCGGTGTGATCGGCAAGTACCTGCTCGACATGAGCGGCGCCGACGGCTTCACGTCGGTCGTCGGGATCGCGCACGGCTGGCTGTACATCGTCTACCTGGTGTTCGCCTTCGACCTGGGCTCCAAGGCGAAGTGGCCGGTCAAGAAGCAGCTGTGGGTGCTGCTGGCGGGCACCATCCCCACCGCGGCGTTTTTCGTCGAGCGCAAGGTCAGCCGCGAGCTGGAGTCCCGGTTCACCGACGAGGCCCCCGTCACCGCGAAGGCGTGACCCCTACGCCTCTCCCGTCGCCGGGAGGCCCCCCAGCAGCAGCCGGGTGAACGTCCGTACCCACTGCTCGTCCGCCGGTTCCGCGCTGACCAGCGTCCGGTGGACGACCGCGCCCGCGACGACGTCGAAGATGAGGTCGACCGTGCGGTCGGCCTCGGCGGGGTCGGCCTGCGGGGGGAGTTCGCCGCGGGCCTGGGCGCGGGAGCGGCCCTCCAGGACGAGGCGTTTCTGCCGGTCGACGATGGAGCGCCGGATGCGTTCGCGCAGCGCGTCGTCCCGGGTGGACTCGGAGAGGACGGCCATCAGCCCGCTGCGGGCCTCCGGGAGGGCGAGGATCGCCGCGAACTGGAGGACGACGCCCTCGATGTCGGCGGTGAGGCTGCCCAGGTCCGGCAGCCGGAGTTCGTCGAAGAGTTCGGCGACGGCGTCCACCACGAGTTCGTTCTTGCCGGTCCAGCGGCGGTAGAGGGTCGTCTTCGCGACGCCCGCGCGGCTCGCGACGTCCCCCATGCTCAGCTTCGACCACCCCAGCTCCACCAGCGCCTCCCGCGTCGCGGCCAGGATCGCGGCGTCCGTGGCGGCGCTGCGGGGACGCCCTGGGCGGCCCGGAGGAGGGGCGGGGCTGCGGCTCTGCATCGCAAGACCATAACCGCCGTCACGCGGACTGCATCCACACCCGCCGGTTATTCGGTGGAGCGATGTGAGCGGTCGGCGTGAAGATGGTGGAGTCGTGAGGGAGATCACCGGGAAGGACTCCCCGGGGGCCCCGGTCGGGCATTACGCTACGGGTCGTAGCGAAAGCTCGGGGTTCGCCGCCAAGAGGGGGTCGCGGGACCGCTTTTCGCGGACGCGCTGGATCGGGGGAGGATAGACGCATGCAGCCACGGAACATGTCCATGAGCGGAGTCGTCGACCTCGCCGCGGTGAAGGCGGCCCAGGAGGCCAAGGCGAAGGCGGAGCAGGCGCGCGCCGAAGCGGCCCGCCAGGGCGGCACGGGGGCGATCTCCCCGGCCGACCTCGTGATCGACGTCGACGAGGCCGGGTTCGAGACACAGATCCTCCAGCGGTCCGCCGAGGTGGCCGTCGTCATCGACTTCTGGGCCGAGTGGTGCCAGCCCTGCAAGCAGCTCAGCCCGGTCCTGGAGCGGCTCGCCGTCGAGTACGGCGGTCGCATCCTGCTCGCCAAGATCGACGTCGACGCCAACCCGATGCTGATGCAGCAGTTCGGCATCCAGGGCGTCCCCGCCGTGTTCGCGGTGGTGGCCGGTCAGGCGCTCCCGCTCTTCCAGGGCGCGGCCCCCGAGACGCAGATCCGCCAGACCCTCGACCAGCTCGTCCAGGTCGCCGAGGAGCGCTTCGGCATCACGGGCCTGACGGTCGACCCGGACGCAGAGCCCGGCGCGGCCCCCGCGGCGCCGTCGGAGCTCCCGGCGGGTCCGTACGACGCGCTGCTGGCCGCCGCCGTGGAGGCGCTGGACGCCGGGGACCTCGGCGGTGCGGTGCAGGCGTACAAGAACGTCCTCGCCGACGACCCGGGCAACGAGGAGGCCAAGCTCGGCCTCGCGCAGGCCGAACTGCTCCAGCGGGTGCAGGGGTTCGACCCGCAGGCCGTCCGCCGGGACGCCGCGGAGAAGCCCGCCGACGCCGCCGCCCAGCTCGCCGCCGCGGATCTGGATCTGGTGGGCGGCCATGTCGAGGACGCGTTCGGGCGGCTGATCGACACGGTCCGGCGTACCGCCGGGGACGACCGGGACGCGGTGCGGGTGCGGTTGTTGGAACTGTTCGAGGTGATCGGTCCGGACGACCCCCGGGTCGCGGCGGCGCGGCGCGCGCTGGCCCGCGCGCTGTTCTGACCAGTCGCTAAACCTACCGGTACCGAGGTACCGGTGTGAAAGTCAGGTCGGCTGAGCGCTTTTGCGGCCACGCTTTGCCAAATCTTGGTAAACGTGGCCGCTGTTACTTCCAGTAAGTCAGGGCTGTTGGTCTGTCGGATTCTGTCCCGCCGTCAAGTGATTTGTCCTGGGCAGGGATGTCGCACTCGGTCGCCGGTCGAGACCTGTGGGTCGTCGGACGGTTATCCGGCCGTTACTAGCCAGTAATGAACCCCCTTGTGCGGGCGGCGAGAATGCACCACGATCGGCGACGCTCGGTCCATTACCCGTTCCCCGGCACCCGGTCGGGCCGACGGGTCTGATGGGTCCCCACCGGGCAGAGCCGACGGCGTCGTCGGCGGCTCTTCAGGGCAGGGGGGTCTTCGCCCGAGGGCGGAGCCTGTCCGGCAGGGTTGTGCCTGATGAGTGTCAGGCGCGGCCAGTGGTAGTCGCTCGGGGGTGATCGCCGGTGATCTCAGGCGCGGTTCGCGCCTCCGGGCACAGGCGTTCCCCTTCCCGAGGACGAAGCACTTCTCCCATCCCAGCCTGGTCGAGCCGCCGTTCACGTGGCGGGCCGGCGCGGGATGTACGTCCGAGAAGGAGGAAATGATGGAGTCCCAGGTGCGTGGCGGGACCAGATGGAAGCGGTTCGCTGTGGTCATGGTGCCCAGCGTCGCCGCTGCGGCATGCGTAGGGGTCGGACTCGCGCAGGGTGCCCTCGCGGC
The DNA here is from genome assembly GCF_054880855.1 of Streptomyces sp. S6. Taxonomy (NCBI): domain Bacteria; kingdom Bacillati; phylum Actinomycetota; class Actinomycetes; order Kitasatosporales; family Streptomycetaceae; genus Streptomyces; species Streptomyces sp. S6. The sequence continues at coordinate 9,264 of NZ_JBTYMC010000099.1, forward strand.
GTCCTTCAGCGTTTCCGGCCAGGAGTTCAAGGTCAAGGCCGGGCACCTGCACGGTACGGGCTTCGCCCAGTACGGCGGCATGGACACGGGTTACGCGGACACGGACGGCAAGGGTAAGGCGGCCCATCCGGTCGCGATCTCGTCGTTCGACAACGCCGAGATCACGGACATGTGTCAGTCCGTCGCGACCAAGATTCCGCTCATAAACAAGACGGTCTATCTCAAGCTCACAGCGGGTGACAAGGGACGCAAGGTCACGGCCGAACGGCTGTTCATCGACGTCTCCCAGCTCGATGGTGATGCCACGTTCGAGGACATGGACATCGGCGTCGCGGTCAAGGACAAGACCCGAGGGCCTGCGGTCAGAGAAGGCGACAGCGTGCTGCCGGGCGGCTTCGCCCAGCAGGCGAGGACGGCCGACCTGACCAACGTGGAGCAGAAGGCGTGGGCGACCACCGCCGGTACGTTCACGCTTCCCAACCTGTCGATGCGACTCGGTTTCTTCGGTGACGGGAACAAGGAACCCGAGTGCTTCTGAGGAGCGCTCCGGGGCGGTCCAACCGTCCTTGAGGGCGGGGGAGTCTGACTTACCCGCCCTATAACGGGACCCGGCCCCGCGCCGGGTCCCGTCACAGACTCATTCCGGCTTCTCCACGCCCACGGCCTAGCCGGTACGTACTTCCACCGGACCCAGGGAGCTGTTTTCCATGAGTGCCGAGACTTCGGTCCAGCGTGTCGGGACCTTCACCCGGCTGCGTCTGCGATTCCGCGCCTGGCGGGGCAGTCGGCCGTTCTGGGCGGGTGTGTTCACCCTGCTCAGCGGGGCGCCGATCATGTACTTCCCGTACGCGACGCTCAAGTTGGGCACGATGTCGCTCGCGATGTCGACCACGGGCGGTGCGGGGTCGTTGATAATCGGGGTTCTGCTGGTCACCCTCGGTCTCACGATGTGGTTCCAGCAAGCCACTCGGTTCTTCGCCGGGGTCGCCTCGATCCTGCTCGCTCTGGTGTCGCTGGTCGTCTCCAACATCGGCGGCTTCATCATGGGCTTCCTGCTCGCGCTGATCGGTGGTGCGCTCGCGCTCTCCTGGATGCCCGGCAAGCCCGCCGACCCTGCGGCGGCCGGTACGGAACCGGGTTCGCAGGCTCCTTCCGGGGACAGCGCGCCCGATTCCGGTTCGTACCTGCCCGAGGCCCCGCAGTCGTCGTCCGAGACTCCCGACGGCGAGTCCGGTGCGGCCGGGGACGGGGCGCGGGCCGAGGGGCCGAAGGGAGTGCACCATGTCGGATGACATGGCCCGCACCGACGTTCCCGCAGCTCTCAGAGCCGGGGCGGGGCCGAGGCACGCGGCGCCCAAGAAGCCGTTGCTGACGCGGTTGCACGTGCCCGCGGGCAAGGCGATAGCCCTGGCGGCCATGCCGACGGCGGTGCTCATGGGGATGGGCTTCACGCCGACGCTGGCCCGTGCCGAGGGCCATGCGTCCGTGCCCAACAGCCAACTGGCCGAGGAGTACAAGGACTGCGTGGCGGCGCTGGAGGCGGACGACGCCTCCGCCTCGCCGTCGCCTTCCGCTTCTGAGAGTGCGGCGGGCGACGACAAGCCGGACGACGCGAAGGACGACGCCAAGACGGGCAAGGGCGGCTCGAAGGGCGAGGGTGGGTCGGGTGCGTCGGATTCAGGTTCCGACGACAAGACTCAGCCGAGTCCCTCGCCGTCCGCGTCGGGCTCCGCCGGTGAAGGTGCTTCCGGTGCGGCCTCGCCGTCTCCGTCGCCGTCCGCCTCCGCAGGCGCCAACGGCGCAGGGGGCGGGCTGCTGGAGACGATCGGGGACACCCTCAACGACATCCTCACGGGCGGTAAGGCCGCGGACGGTGCCAAGGGTGGGGAGCCGTCTCCGTCGCCGTCCGGGTCGGCTTCCGGTGCTGTGAAGGGGCCTGCCGAGCCGTCGAGTTCGCCCTCGCCGAAGGCGTCCGAGGGCGCCTCGGAGGGGGGCGGTGGCAAGGCCGACGACGGCAAGGGGAAAGCCGACGATGAGGACAAGGCGTCCGCGTCCGCCTCGCCCAGCCCCTCGCCGAGCGCGAGTGCCAGTACCGACCCCGACGACTGCAAGGCCGCCACGAAGGCCGTCGCCGACGGCCGCGACAACAGGATCCTGCTGCCGGAGGACCCCTGGATCCTGGAGGCCAGCGAGCTGACGCTGAGCGGTGCCGACTACCAGGGGGTCGTGGAGGTGACGACGTCCAGCGGCAAGAAGAAGGAGGTCCTCAAGTACGTCATCTCCAAGTCCACCAAGATCGTCAATCTGCACCAGATCGTGCACGACAAGCAGTCCGGCAAGACGTACCACGTCAGGAGTGGCAAGGGGGAAACGTCCACCATCGAAGATGGCAAGACGACGATGTACACCGAGAGCATCTCCGGCAACCTCCTCGGCCTGCTCCCCGTGACCTTCACCCCTGACAGTCCGCCGCCGCTGAACCTCGACTGGATCTACTTCACCAACGTCAAGGTCGTCCAGGCCGGCCAGTTCGGCGGGACTCTGACCATCCCGGGCATGAAGCAGACGATCAGCTGATCCCCCGAACTTTTCCGGGAGCCGCACACGAATGATGGCCCGGGTCCTCTCGAATTCACCGAGGGATCCGGGCCGTCATTCTTTGTCGCGCTCATGATCATCAAGCGGTGCGATGCGCATTGTGTACCCGAGGGTCAACGGCGAGGCCGCCGGGCTTGAGGTCGTCGAGGGTGTCGCGGACCGGTTCGGAGGGGTGTTCGCCCGTCAACTGCTGGCGGATTGCCTGTGGGTGCTGCGGTCTCCGCTGGAGGGCCGTGCGGTCACGGCCCTGTGGCAGGCGGCCACGTTCCGGGACTTCGACCTCGAACGGCTCGGGGTCGACGGGCGGGAGTGGGTGGGTGCGATCGCGGAGGTCGCCGAGCGCCGGATCCTGCGGGACGACCCCTGCTTCCGGCCCGCTGCCCTCGCGCCGTCCGTCGACGAGGAGGTGCGGGCGAGGGTCCTCGCCGAGGTCGAGTCGCTGGCCGACGTGCTGGACGAAGAGGTCGGCCGGCATGCCTACAACCCGGTCGGGGGTGTCGTCCCCGCCCTGCGGACCGTCGTCACCGAGGCCGACCCCGGGCTCGGCCACCGGTTGCTGCTGCGTGTGCTGAAGGCGTACTTCGTGCGGATCGGTCCCGCCCGCTACGAGCGGTATCTGACGCTCGGCGACGACCTCGGTCTCGGTGAGGGTGTCGTGGACGACGGTGACTTCAACGTCTGGGACGACGTGGCGGGGTGAGCGGCTCCCGGATACGACGGAGGGGCGCTCCCGTGCGACGGGAGCACCCCTCCGTTTCGTGCGTGCCGGACGTCAGTCCGTCGGCGTGCCCGCGATGTGGTGGACGCGGAGCATGTTCGTGGTGCCGGGGACGCCGGGAGGGGAGCCGGCGGTGATGATGACCGTGTCGCCGGGGGTGAAGCGGTTGATCTTGGCGATCTCCTGGTCGACCATCTCGACCATTTCGTCGGTGGAGTTGACGAAGGGGACGACGTGGGACTCCACGCCCCAGCTGAGGGTGAGCTGGTTGCGGGTGTTCTCGTCCGTCGTGAAGGCGATGATCGGCTGCTGGGCGCGGTAGCGCGAGAGGCGGCGGGCCGTGTCGCCGGACTGCGTGAAGGCGACGAGGCCACGGCCGCCGAGGAAGTCGGCGATCTCGCAGGCCGCGCGGGCGACGGAGCCGCCCTGCGTGCGGGGCTTCTTGCCGGGGACGAGGGGCTGGAGGCCCTTGGAGAGCAGCTCCTGCTCGGCCGCCGTGACGATCTTCGACATCGTCTTGACCGTCTCGATCGGGTACGCGCCGACGGAGGACTCCGCCGACAGCATGACCGCGTCCGCGCCGTCCAGGATCGCGTTGGCGACGTCGGACGCCTCCGCGCGGGTCGGACGGGAGTTGGTGATCATGGACTCCATCATCTGGGTCGCGACGATCACCGGCTTGGCGTTGCGGCGGCACAGCTCGATGAGCCGCTTCTGCACCATGGGGACCTTTTCGAGCGGGTACTCGACGGCGAGGTCGCCACGGGCGACCATCACACCGTCGAACGCCATCACGACGTCCTCCATGTTCTCCACCGCCTGCGGCTTCTCCACCTTGGCGATGACGGGGACGCGGCGGCCCTCCTCGTCCATCACGCGGTGGACGTCGGCGACGTCCTTCGCGTCCCGGACGAAGGACAGCGCGACCATGTCGCAGCCCATGCGCAGCGCGAACCGCAGGTCCTCGATGTCCTTGTCGGACAGCGCGGGGACGTTCACCGCGGCGCCCGGCAGGTTGATGCCCTTGTGGTCGGAGATGACACCGCCCTCGATGACGGTCGTGCGCACCGCCGGGCCGTCCACCGAGACGACCTTCAGCTCGACGTTGCCGTCGTTGATGAGGATCTGGTCGCCGGGCGCCACGTCACCCGGGAGGCCCTTGTACGTCGTCCCGCAGATCGTCTTGTCGCCCGCGACGTCCTCGGCGGTGATGGTGAACTCGTCACCGCGCACCAGCTCGACGGGGCCCTCGGCGAAGGTCTCCAGACGGATCTTGGGGCCCTGGAGGTCGGCGAGGACGCCGATCGCCCGGCCGGCCACCTTGGCGGCGGCGCGGACCCGGTCGTACCGGCCCTGGTGTTCGGCGTGGGAGCCGTGGCTGAAGTTGAAGCGGGCCACGTTCATGCCGGCTTCGATCAGCGACACCAGCTGGTCGTGGGAGTCGACCGCGGGGCCGAGAGTACAGACGATTTTCGAACGGCGCATGAGTGGATCCTATCGGTTTGTTTCGCTTCGGAATATTCCATCTGGTGGAATCTACAAATGTGCGTGTTCGTGCTCAGGTGCATTACTCGCGGGGAACTTGTGGGAGGCGACGAGCGCGTACGTCTGCGCCGCTATTTCCCGCTCCTCGTCCGTGGGAACGACGGCGACGGCCACCCGCGCGCCCTCCGGCGAGATCAGCCGCGCCCCCTCGCCCCGCACCGCGTTGCGCGCCGGGTCCACCGCGAGGCCGAGGCCCTCCAGGTCCGCGCACGCCGCCGCCCGCACCTCCGCCGCGTTCTCCCCGACCCCGGCCGTGAACACCACCGCGTCGACCTTTCCGAGCACCGCGTAATACGCCCCGATGTATTTCCGCAGCCGGTGGACGTAGATCTCGAAGGCGAGTTCCGCCGCCTCGTCACCCTCGTCGATACGCCGCCGGATCTCCCGCATGTCGTTGTCACCGCAGAGTCCGACGAGGCCACTCCTCTTGTTGAGGAGAGTGTCGATGTCGTCCGTGGACATCCCGCCAACCCGCGCCAAATGGAAGATGACGGCCGGGTCCAGGTCCCCGGAACGGGTCCCCATCACCAGCCCCTCCAACGGCGTCAGCCCCATCGACGTGTCCACGCACCGCCCCGCGCGCACCGCCGACGCCGACGCGCCGTTGCCCAGGTGCAGCACGATCACGTTCACCTCCTCGGGCGCCTTCCCCAGCAGCTCGGCCGTCGCCCGGGACACGTACGCGTGCGACGTGCCGTGGAAGCCGTAACGCCGGACGCTGTGCTCGTCGGCCGTCGCGACGTCGATCGCGTAGCGGGCCGCCGACTCCGGCATCGTCGTGTGGAACGCCGTGTCGAAGACGGCGACCTGCGGGAGGTCCGGGCGCAGCGCCCGCGCCGTGCGGATGCCGGTCAGGTTCGCCGGGTTGTGCAGCGGGGCGAGGGGGATGAGCCGCTCGATCTCCGCGAGGACGGCGTCGTCGATCACCGTGGGGCGGGTGAAGGTCCGGCCGCCGTGCACCACGCGGTGGCCGATCGCCGCGAGCTGCGGGGAGTCCAGACCGAGGCCGTCCGCCGCCAGCTCCTGCGCGACGGACTTCAGCGCCGCCTCGTGGTCGGCGATCGGCGCGACGCGCTCGCGGGTGGCGCCGGTCGTGAGCGCCGTGTGCTTCAGGCGGGACGACTCCTCGCCGATCCGCTCGACGAGGCCCGTCGCGAGGCGGGTGCCGTCGGCCATGTCGAGGAGCTGGTACTTGACCGACGAGGAGCCGGAGTTGAGGACTAGGACACGGGTCGCGGTCACTGGCGGGGGGCCTTCTCTTCGAAGTCGACGGGGGTCTGGGCCTGGATGGCGGTGATGGCGACCGTGTTGACGATGTCCTGCACCAGCGCGCCCCGGGACAGGTCGTTCACCGGCTTGCGCAGGCCCTGGAGGACCGGTCCCACCGCGATCGCGCCGGCCGAGCGCTGCACGGCCTTGTACGTGTTGTTGCCGGTGTTGAGGTCCGGGAAGATCAGCACCGACGCCTGCCCGGCCACCTCCGACCCCGGCAGCTTCGTCGCCGCGACGGACGGCTCCACCGCCGCGTCGTACTGGATCGGGCCCTCGATCCTGAGGTCGGGGCGCCGCGCGCGCACCAGCTCGGTGGCCTCGCGGACCTTGTCGACGTCCGCCCCCGAACCCGACGTCCCCGTCGAGTACGACAGCATCGCGATCCGGGGTTCCACACCGAACTGGGACGCCGTCGCCGCCGCCTGGATCGCGATGTCCGCCAACTGCTCGGCGTTCGGATCGGGGTTGACCGCGCAGTCGCCGTACACGAGGACCTTGTCGGCGAGGCACATGAAGAACACGGACGACACGATCGACGCGTCAGGCTTGGTCTTGATGATCTCGAAGGACGGCCGGATCGTCGCCGCCGTGGAGTGCACCGAGCCGGAGACCATGCCGTCGGCCAGACCCTGCTTCACCATCAGCGTGCCGAAGTAGTTGACGTCCGCGACGACGTCGTGGGCCAGCTCGACCGTGACGCCCTTGTGGGCGCGCAGGGCCGCGTACGTCTCGGCGAAGGTCTCGCGCAGCTCGCTCGTCGCCGGGTCGATCAGCTGGGCGTCGCCCAGGTCGATACCGAGGTCGGCGGCCTTCTTGCGGATCTGGTCGACCGGGCCGAGGAGGGTCAGGTCGCACACCGAGCGGCGCAGCAGGACCTCCGCCGCGTGCAGCACACGCTCCTCCGTGCCCTCCGGGAGGACGACGCGGCGGCGGTCCGAGCGGGCCTGCTCCAGGAGCTTGTGCTCGAACATCATCGGCGTCACGCGGTCGCTGCTCGGCGCGCTGACCCGCTTCAGCAGGTCGGCGGTGTCGACGTACCGCTCGAACAGGCCGAGCGCCGTCTCCGCCTTGCGCGGGGTCGCCGCGCCCAGCTTGCCCTCCAGGGAGAAGAGCTGCTCGGCCGTCGGGAAGCTGTTCCCCTGGACCGACAGCACCGGCGTCCCGGGCGCGAGGCGCGCGGCCAGCGTCAGGACGTTCTCCCCCGGTATCTCGTCCAGCGTCAGCAGCACGCCCGCTATCGGCGGGGTCCCGGCGCTGTGCGCGGCCAGCGCGCCGACCACGAGATCCGCGCGGTCGCCCGGCGTCACCACCAGGCACCCCGGGGTCAGGGCGGCCAGGAAGTTCGGGAGCATCGCGCCGCCGAACACGAAACCCAGCGCGTCCCGGGCCAGCCCCGAGTCGTCGCCGAGCAGGACACGGGCGCCCAGCGCGTGCTGCACCTGCGAGACCGTGGGGGCGGAGAGGGCGGGCTCGTCCGGGACGACGAAGCAGGGCACCGGGAGCCTGTTCGCCAGACGGTCCGCTATCTCGTCGCGGTCCTCGCGGGCCACCCGGTTCACGACCATCGCCAGCACGTCGCACCCGAGGCCGTCGTACGCGCGGAACGCGTTGTGGGTCTCCGCCCGGACCGACTCCGCGGTCTGCCGCCGGCCGCCGACCACCGGGATCACCGATGCCCCGAACTCGTTCGCCAGGCGGGCGTTGAGCGACAGCTCGTCCGGGAACTGGGTGTCCGCGTAGTCCGTACCGAGGACGAGGACGACGTCGTACTCCCGGGCGACCCGGTGGAAGCGGTCCACCAGGGTCGACACCAGCTCGTCCGTGCCCCGCTCGGCCTGGAGCGTGGACGCCTCGTGGTAGTCCATGCCGTACACCGACGACGGGTCCTGGGCGAGGCGGTAGCGGGCGCGCAGCAGCTCGAAGAGGCGGTCCGGGCCGTCGTGGACCAGGGGGCGGAAGACGCCCACCCGGTCGACCTGGCGGGTCAGCAGCTCCATGACCCCCAACTCGACGACCTGGCGGCCGTCACCGCGGTCGATCCCGGTCACGTACACACTGCGCGTCACCCGTCGTCTCCGTTTCGTCAACCTGGTGGACAGAAGTCGCTCACAGAGGGGAGCGAAACCCTCTTGACAATACCTCCGGCTGTGGATAAGACGCCCGTCAGTTCCGGGGGTACACAGCGGCATGAAAGAATCGAAGAAGTCTCATTGGTACCCACAGCGAGCAGGAGACACAGCACGATGCGCATCGGAATCCTCACAGCGGGCGGCGACTGCCCCGGCCTGAACGCAGTGATCCGGTCGGTCGTGCACCGGGCGATCGACAACTACGGCGACGAGGTCATCGGCTTCGAGGACGGCTACTCCGGTCTCCTCGACGGCCGTTACCGCGCCCTCGACCTGGAGTCCGTCAGCGGCATCCTCGCCCTCGGCGGCACCATCCTCGGCTCCTCCCGGCTGGAGCGCGACCGGCTGCGCGAGGCGTGCGAGAACGCGTCCGACATGATCCACGAGTTCGGGATCGACGCGCTCATCCCGATCGGCGGCGAAGGCACACTGACCGCCGCGCGCATGCTGAGCGACGCCGGGCTGCCCGTCGTCGGCGTCCCCAAGACGATCGACAACGACATCTCCTCCACCGACCGCACCTTCGGCTTCGACACGGCCGTCGGCGTCGCCACCGAAGCCATGGACCGGCTCAAGACCACCGCCGAGTCCCACCAGCGCGTCATGGTCGTCGAGGTCATGGGCCGGCACGCCGGGTGGATCGCCCTCGAATCCGGCATGGCCGCCGGCGCGCACGGCATCTGCCTGCCCGAACGGCCCTTCGACCCCGCCGACTTGGTCAAGATGGTCGAGGAACGCTTCGCCCGCGGCAAGAAGTTCGCCGTCATCTGCGTCGCCGAGGGCGCGCACCCCGCCGAAGGGTCCATGGACTACGGCAAGGGCGCCATCGACCAGTTCGGCCACGAACGCTTCCAGGGCATCGGCACGGCCCTCGCACACGAGCTGGAGCGGCGCCTCGGCAAGGAGGCCCGGCCGGTCATCCTCGGCCACGTCCAGCGCGGCGGCACACCCACCGCGTACGACCGCGTCCTCGCCACCCGCTTCGGCTGGCACGCCGTCGAGGCCGCGCACCGGGGGGAGTTCGGGCGGATGACGGCGCTGCGGGGGACCGACGTGGTCATGGTTCCGCTGGCCGAGGCCGTCACCGAGCTGAAGCGTGTCCCGGTCGACCGGATGGACGAGGCCGAGTCCGTCTTCTAGTCCCCGGCTGCCGGTGGCTGCTTCGGGGAAGGCTCTCCGCATGGACGCCTTGTACGAAGCCGGACCCACCCTCGACGCCCACGTCCGCGCACGCCTCCTCGCCCCCAACTTCTGGCACCTCGCCACGGTCGGGAGCGACGGGGCGCCGCAAGTCTCCCCGATGTGGGCCGACCTGGACGGTGACCACGTCGTCGTCAACACCTCCGTCGGCCGCGTGAAGGAACGCAACCTCCGCCGCAATCCGTGGGTTTCGCTGTCGCACCACGACCCCGAGAACCCCTACGACCGGGTCGAGATCCGGGGGCGGGTGGTGCGGTTCGTGGAGGGGGAGGAGGCGGAGCGGGGGATGGACCGGCTGACCCTGAAGTATCTGGGGGTGGAGCGGTATCCGTGGCTGATGGAGGGGGAGCGGCGGGTCGTCCTCGTCATCGAACCGGTGCGGGTGCGGCGGGTGGTGGGGGTGGAGCCGTTTCCGGGGGCGGGGAAGTAGACCGGTGGCTACGGCTTGCTCCGCTTGCCGGTGACAGGGCCGTAGAAGGTGCCGCCGCTGAAGTCGATGTGGTCGCCGGCGTAGGTGGGGCCGGCGTTCTCCTCGGTGGCGGGCCGGTGCTTGCGCAGGACCGCGACGGCCACCTTCGCCGCCTGGCCTGCCGCGAGTTCCTGCGAACCCGAGGCGTCGGCGGCGGCCTTGTCCGGGTCGGCGAAGTCGCTGATGCCGCGGATGACGAGAGCGTCCAACTGCCTGCTGAGGTGGGCCGCGTGGGCGATGCCGGAGCCCTCCATCTCGATGGCGTGGGCGTCGTTGTACGAGCGCCTCAGGCGGGCCGCCAACTCGGAGTCCGGGGCCGTGAGGACGACGTCGCCGCAGGCGATGGGCTTGAGGTGGCCCCGGACGCCGGGACGCAGGTCGCGCAGGGCGGAGCGGGCGGCCTGGACGAGAGCGTGGGAGCCGTGCCAGCTCTCCGGGCGCTCCAAGTGGCCCTCCGGGGTGATCTTGCCGCCCTGGACGGCGTACACCTTCGTGCCGACGACGACGTCACCGAGCCGGAGGTCGTCCTTCAGGCCGCCCGCGACGCCCGCGAACAGCAGTGCCTGGGGCTTCAGTTTGCCGATGATCTCCTTCGCGAGGATCGCCGCGTTCTGCGCTCCCTCGCCGAGTTCCGCGAGGGCGACCGTCCAGGGCGTGCCCTCAAGTCGGCCTTGTTCCACGCGAGTTCCGTCCTTGAGGACGGTCTCCTTCGGCGCTTCTATGTACCGGCGCACGGCGTCGTATTCGACAGGCAGGGCGGTGAGGATCACGGCGATGGGCTGCACCCCTTTAAGGTACTGCCAAGTCGTCGGGGGAAGGGGCAGGACGGGCATGTCGGAACAAGACGTCACCGTGGGGCAGTTGATGCTCGCGGAGTACGAGAACATCAAGGACGAGCAGAAGGCGCGGATCGGGTTCCGGGACAACCTGCTGTACGTGACACTGACCGTCGTCGCCGCCGTCATCGCCGCCGCCGCGCAGGCCAAGCGGGCGGAGATGCTGCTCGCGTTGCCGCCGGTGTGTGTGGTGCTGGGGTGGACCTATCTGGTCAACGACGAGAAGATCTCCGCCATCGGGCGGTACGTGCGCGAGGAGTTGGGACCCCGGCTCGCCGAACTCGCCTCACCCGGTGCCGGGTTGACCGCGTTCGGGTGGGAGGTGGCACATCGGGGTGACGTTCGGCGTGCGTCCCGTAAGTGGCTTCAACTCGCCGTGGATCTGCTGGCGTTCTGTGTGGTCCCGCTGGCGGCGCTCGCCGTGTTCTGGGTGGAGCCGAGTGGGGGGCCGTTGTTGGTGGTGTTGTCGGGGGTGGAGGCGTTGACGGTCGTGGGGCTGGGGGCGCAGATCGTGGTGTACTCGCGGCCCGCGCGTTCGGCGTGAGGAAGCTCTGACGTTGAGTCACGGCTGAACGGGGTGCTGAGCAGGCGGCGTTGTCGGCCGGGTGCCGCCCTCATCGCCCTCCCCGCACCCACCGATAAACCAACTCCGGCCTCCCCACCTGACCGTACAGCGGCTGCCGCTCAGCCCTCCCCGCCTCCACCAAATGTTCCAGATACCGCCGAGCAGTGATCCGCGAGATCCCCACAGCCTCAGCCACCCCCGCCGCAGTAAGCCCCTCCCCAGCCTCCCGCACAGCCCCCGTCACCCGCTCCAACGTCGGCCCGCTCAGCCCCTTCGGCAACGCGGCTGGCCCCGGCGCCCGCAGCGCCGCCAACGCCCGGTCCACCTCGTCCTGCCCGCTCGCCTCCCCGGCGGCTCCCCGGAACTCGGCGTACCGCACCAGCCGATCACGCAGCGTCGCGAAGGTAAACGGTTTCAACACGTACTGGACGACTCCGAGCGACACCCCTTCACGGACGACTGTGAGGTCCCGCGCGGACGTCACGGCAATGACGTCCGCGTGATACCCAGCGGCCCGCAGGGACCGGGCCAGCTGCAACCCGTGCCCGTCCGGCAGATGCAGATCGAGGAGCAGCAGATCCACCGGCGTACGGTCCAACTGCCGCCGCGCCTCCGCCCCCGTGTGCGCCTTCCCGACCGCGACGAACCCGCCAGGGAGCACCCGGTGACCGACACGGTCACCCTCCGCCAGCGTGCCATCGCCGGACTCCTGGTCGAGGGCCACACGGACGCGGTCATAGCCGACCGCCTCGG
>NZ_JBTYMC010000100.1:0-21299 GCF_054880855.1 Streptomyces sp. S6
GATCTGCGGGTCGCCGTGCGGGCGCAGAACGGGGCCGGGCTGGAGCGGCTGGCGCGGCGGGTGGAACCCGGGGTCGGGTGGGACGACCTGGTGCTGCCGCCCGCCACGTACCGGCGGCTGCACGAACTCGCCCTGCGGGCACGGCACCGGGAGCAGGTGCTCGGGCAGTGGGGGATGCGGCCCGGGGGCGGGCGGGGACGCGGGGTGATCGCGCTGTTCGCGGGCGAGTCGGGGACCGGGAAGACGATGTCCGCCGAGGTCGTCGCCGCCGACCTCGGGATGGACCTCTACGTCGTCGACCTCTCCACCGTCGTCGACAAATACATCGGCGAGACCGAGAAGAACCTGGAGCGGATCTTCACCGAGGCGTCGGCCGTCAATGCCGTGCTCCTCTTCGACGAGGCCGACGCGATCTTCGGCAAGCGCTCCGAGGTGAAGGACGCGCACGACCGGCACGCCAACATCGAGTCCGCGTATCTGCTCCAGCGGATGGAGTCCTTCGACGGCATCGCCGTCCTGACGACCAACCTGCGGGCCAACCTGGACGAGGCGTTCACCCGGCGCCTCGACGTCGTCGCCGACTTCCCCGTCCCGGACGCGGACCAGCGTCTCGCGCTGTGGGAACGGTGTCTCGGGGACCGGCTGCCCCGCGCGGCCGACCTGGACCTCCCGTTCTGCGCGGACCGCTTCGAGCTCGCCGGCGGCTCCATCCGCGCCTGCGCGGTCACCGCGGCCTACCTCGCGGCGGAGTCGGGGGAGGCGCTCACGATGCGCCAGGTCGTCACCTCGGTGGCCCGGGAGTACCGCAAGCTCGGCCGGCTGGTCCTGGAGAGCGAGTTCGGCCGGTATCTGACGGACGCCACGCAGGCGTGATCCGGAAAGGTGTGAGCCCGGGGGCATGAAACCCGCCTCAAGGGGCAGGGGGAGCGTCCCGAAAGGCAGGCGGCCTGCCCTCGGCCATGGCCCGGCGTCCCTGCCGCCGCACGCGTCCCACCAGCAGACTCGCCCTGGACACAGGTGCCCGTAGGACCTTTCGTATGTCCTCTCGCAGAAACCCCGTACGGAACGCGAAGGAGCCAGCATGCCGACGTACCTCACCCCGGGCGTGTACGTGGAGGAGGTGCAGTCCGGTGCCCGACCGATCGAAGGAGTCGGCACCGCCGTCGCCGCGTTCGTCGGGTTCGCCGGGCAGGGGCCCTTCCACGCCCCGACCCTCGTCACCAGTTGGGACCAGTACACCCAGTTGTTCGGCGGCTTCGTCGAGGGGACGTACCTCTCGCACGCGGTCTACGGGTACTTCTCCAACGGCGGCGGCGCCGCCTACATCGTCCGCATCGGCGGCGCGGCGGACGCGGGCGGCCCGGCCGCTCCCGCGCAGCCGAAGGCCGTCGAGCCCGTCGAGGTCGGCGGTTTCCTCGTCGCCGCCAAGCCCGGTGTGACCGGCGTGAGCGTCGAGGTCGCGGACGCGGACGGCGAGAACCCGCCCGAGGACCGCTTCAAGCTGCTCGTCCGCAAGGGCGACCAGGTCGTGGAGACGTACGAGGCGTCGTCCCGCAAGAACGTCAAGGGCTACCTCGCCACGCAGGCCCGCGCCTCCAAGCTGATCGACGTCACCGAGCAGCGCGGCGCCGCGCAGACCCGGCCCGCGTCCGGGACCGTCGCGATCCCGGACGCCGCCGCCGCGCCCGCCCCGAACGGCACGATCGCCCGCCTCGACCCGTCCGAGTACGTCGGCGACGCCGCCGCCCGCACCGGGTTCGGCGGACTGGAGACCATCGACGAGATCACGATGGTCGCCGTCCCCGACCTGATGAGCGCCTACCAGCGCGGCGACATCGACGCCGAGGGCGTGCGGACCGTCCAGCTCGCCGTCATCTCGCACTGCGAGCAGATGGGCGACCGGGTCGCCGTCCTCGACACCCCGCCCGGCCTGAACGCGCAGCAGGTGCGGACCTGGCGCAACGACGAGGCCGGCTACGACTCCCGGTACGCGGCCCTCTACTACCCGTGGGTGCGCGTCTTCGACCCGGCGGTCGGGCACAACACGACCGTCCCGCCGAGCGGCCACGTCGCCGGCGTGTGGGCGCGCAGCGACGCCGAGCGCGGGGTGCACAAGGCGCCCGCCAACGAAGTCATCCGGGGTGCCGTCGACCTCGAACTGAGGCTCAGCAAGGGCGAGCAGGACCTGCTCAACCCGATCGGCGTCAACTGCGTCCGCGCGTTCCCCGGGCGCGGGATCCGGATCTGGGGTGCGCGCACCCTGTCGTCCGACCCGGCCTGGCGCTACCTGAACGTTCGCCGTCTCTTCAACTACCTCGAAGAGTCGATCCTGTTGGGCACCCAGTGGGTCGTCTTCGAGCCGAACGACGACCGCCTGTGGTCGTCGATCCGGCGCAACGTCACCGCGTTCCTCACCGAGGAGTGGCGCCGGGGCGCGCTGTTCGGGCGGACCGCCGAGGAAGCCTTCTATGTGAAGTGCGACCGGGACAACAACCCGCAGGAGTCCATCGACCAGGGGCGGGTCGTCTGTGAGATCGGTGTCTCGCCGGTCAAGCCCGCGGAGTTCGTGATCTTCCGGCTGGCTCAGTTCTCGGACAGCACCAGCCTCATCGACGAGTGATCAGCGGGCATCGGTTCACGGGTTCCGGCTAGGAAGGTTTACAGACAATCATGGCAACAGGTGACGCTCTTTCCACCCACGTCTTCGGCGTGCAGCTCGGTGGCTACCTCGTGGAGTCCATCCAGGAGATCAGCGGGCTGACCGTCGAGGAAGAGGTCGTCGAGGTCCGCCAGGTCAGCGCCGAGGGCAAGCAGATCATCCGCAAGCAGCCGGGTGCCCGGCAGGCCGGCGAGATCACGATCACCCGAGGGCTCGACCAGAGCAGCGAGTTCACCTCGTGGATCAAGGAGACCCTGAACAACGGGGCCGTCAACTCCGCGCGGCAGAACCTGACGATCGAGATCAAGGACACCGAGGGCAACACGGTCCGCCGGATCCAGCTCATGCAGGGCTGGGCGTCCAAGTGGGAGGGTCCCTCCCTCAAGGCGGGCGAGTCGGCGGCTGCCACCGAGTCCGTGACGATCGTGTTCGAGGAGATCATCGTCGAATGAGGCGTCGTACGGTCACCGCGGGGAACCTGGAGGAGATCCTCCAGGCGACCGCGCCCACGCAGACGCCCGCGCAGGAGGCGGTGGCTTCGCCGCCTCCTGCGGCTCCCGCGTCTTCCTCTGCTTCCTCTGCTTCCTCTGCGGACAACGGGTTGCGCACCGAGTTCGACTTCGAGCTGCCCCGGGGGTACGTCGACGAGTCGGGTACGGTCCACCGGCACGGCGTGATGCGGCTCGCCACCGCCCGCGACGAGCTGCGTCCGCAGATCGACCTGCGGGTCAAGGAGAACCCGGCGTATCTCAGCGTCGTCCTGCTGAGCCAGGTCATCACCCGGCTCGGCACCATCAGCGACGTCCACGCGGGCGTCGTCGAGCGGATGTACGCCACCGATGTCGCCTTCCTCCAGGACTTCTACCGGCGGATCAACAGCGAGGGGCACACCCGCGCGGCCGTCACCTGTCCGCACTGCGAGGGCGGCTTCGAGGTCGACCTCTCGGGTGGGCGCCTGGGGGAATCGTGACGTACGCGCCTGCCCGGTTGCGGGAGGAGGTCGCGTACGTCGCCTATCACTTCCACTGGCAGCGCGAGGAGATCCTCGATCTGACCCATGAGGAGCGGCGGCAGTGGGTGGCCGAGATCGCTCGGATCAACACCCGTGTGAACGAAGGCGGTTGAGGGGATGGGCCTGCGGGACTGGCTTCGGAGGCGGAGCGGTTCGGATGCCTCGGCCTCCGGCGGTGCGGTGGGGGGCGGCGACGAGGGTTCCGCCGACGCGGGTTTTGGTGGTGCGGGTTTCGAAGGTGCGGGTTTCGAAGGTGCGTCCAGTGTGCCTGCGGACTGGGACGGGGGGTGGCGTCGTACGGCGCCTCCCCTGCTGACCGTTTCCCGGGCGCCGCTCGGGGTGAGTGATGGGCTGACGTTTCGGGGTGGGCTGGCTTCCTGGCAGAACCCGTCGTTCGATGCGGGGTTGGGGCATGCGGTGTTGCCTTCGGCGCCGGGTGGGGTGATACGGGGGGTCGCTCCGGTGGCTGGGCCCCGGGCGACGGGTGGTGTGGGTGGGGGGCCGTTGTTGTTGCGGGCTGTTCGGGATGGGGGCGCTTCGGAGGGGGAGGGGGAGAGCGAGGGGGCTGCTGTTGTTCAGCGGGCTGTTGAGGGGGTGAGGTCTGCGCCGGTTCGGCCTGCGCCGGTGCGGCGGGTTGCCGTGGTTCCTGGGGAGAGGTCTCGGACTTCCGCCAAGGGTGAGGTGTCTTCCTCGGCCGCTGGTCCGGTTCCGGCTCGTGCTGTCGGGCCCGCGTTGACCGTTGCTCGGCGGATTGGGGGGCCTGTTCGGCGGGTTGGGGTGGTGCGGAGTGTTCAGGGGGCCGGGGCTTCGGTGCCTTCGGTGTCCTCGGTGTCCTCGGTGTCTTCCGATGCGCCTGTGCAGAGGGCTGCGGCTCGTGAAGTGAGTCCGCTGGGGGCCTCGCAGGGTCCTTCGTTGGGGGCTCCCCTTGGGGAAATGCCCTCTACGGCTGTGCCGTTGGCGCCGGGTGCGGCGGGCGCGGCGGGCGCCGGCTCCGGGTTGCCTGTTGTGCAGCGGCAGGTGGAGGGGGAGGGGCACTCGGGCATCCCGGGTAACTCCGTTGCTCCGCGCGGGGATTTCGGGGTGCGGGCTCGGGGTGGGTTGGGGGCGCCTATGTCTGCGTTGCCTGCTTCGGCTGAGGTGTCGGGGGCGGGGGCGGGGGCGGGGTCTCAGGGGGCGCCGTTGTTGGGGGAGGGGGCTGTGCAGCGTCGGGTTGTGGACGGGGCTGTCGGGGACGTGCGTCGAGGTGTGGGCGGGGAGGGGCGGGGTGAGCATGCGGGGGTGCCGGTGGTGGGTCGGGTGCGTGTTGTGGGGGAGGGGGCGTCGGGGCGGGGGTTGTCTTCGTCGTCTTCGTCGTCCCAGGGGGTGGGGTCCGGGGGTGGTGCTGTGCAGCGGGCTTCGGCTTCTGGTCCGGCTTCGGCCTCTGGTTCCGCTTCCGACCGTGGTGTTCGGGGTGGGGGCGAGGGAGTTGGGCGGTCCGAGGCTGTTGTCGTGACTCCGGAGGGTGGGGAGTCCGGGGGTGGTGGGGCTCAAGTGGGTGGGAATGCCGGGCCAGTTGTGGTTGCTCGGGCGTTGGCTGACGAGGGTGGGGTACAGGAGACGGCGGGCGGCTCTGCCGGTGCGCGTTCCGAAGCGCCGAAGTCCGAGAAGCCGTCCGGTGGTTCGGTAAGTGGGCGGGGACAGGGGGCGGTTGTGGTGCCTGCTGCTCCGGGGGGTGGCGGGAGTGCTGGGGGTGGGGTGCCGGGGGGGTCGGCCTCTGCCGGTGTGCGGTCCGAGACGCCGAAGTCGAAGTCCGAGAAGGCGGGCAGTGGTTCGGAGAGTGGGCGAGGGCAGGGGGCTGTTGTGGTGCCTGCTGCTCCGAGAGGCGGCGGGAGTGCCGGGTCCGGGGCGCCTGGGCCGGTGGTTGTGGCTCGGGCACTGACTGAGGGGGGCGGCGGTGTCTCGGGTGTGGGTGGGAGCGCGGGTTCGCGTGCGGGCTCGGGCTCTGGTGTGGGTTCGCGTGCGGCTTCTGGATCCGGTTCCGGCTCTAGCTCCAGCCCCACCTCCGGTCCCAGCTCCACCTCCACCTCCACCTCCGGTTCCGGTTCCAGCTCCGGCTCCACCTCTCACCATGCTCAAAAAGCCCCCGATTCCCGGGAGTTGCTCGGTAGTGGGCCTGGTCTGGAGGCCGGACGGCCTCTGGTCCAAG
Source organism: Streptomyces sp. S6 (assembly GCF_054880855.1). NCBI lineage: Bacteria > Bacillati > Actinomycetota > Actinomycetes > Kitasatosporales > Streptomycetaceae > Streptomyces > Streptomyces sp. S6. The sequence continues at coordinate 5,857 of NZ_JBTYMC010000100.1, forward strand.
GTGCGGCTGACGTTCCGGGTTCCGTGAGTAGTGCGGCAGTCGGGGCTCCTGGGCCAGTGGTGGTGGCTCGGGCTCTGGCGGAGGGTGCCGGTGGTGTTCGCAATACGGGGGACGACGATGAGTCCACCCCACGTCCGACCGGTACCGTCCGTCGGCACACCCCCGTCCCGGGCGCTCCGACTCCCGTCGTCGTGGCCCGACCTGTGGCCGCCGGTATCGGCACGTCCGGAGTGACCGGCGTATCCGGCGCACCCGGAGCACCCGGTGTGTCCAAGGCGTCCGGCGCCCCCACAGCACCCAACACCTCGGGCAAGCCCACCACTTCAGGCAACCCCACCACCCCCCGCACATCCCCCACCGGCCCCCTAGTCATCCACCGAGCCCTCACCACCCCCTCCACCCCCCTCCTCCCCTCCCGCCCCCTCACCCTCAACACCCACTCGGTGCAAGGGATGGCCCCCTCCGCAGCCCCGGCCCCCACCCGGCGCCCGGTCGTGACCGCGCGCTGGCCGCAGGCCACCTCCACCCCGGCCACCTCCTCTCACACGCCCACTCGCAACCACCCCAACCCGGCGCCCCGACTGGAAACGAGCCCTTCGGCGTCGTACATACAGCGCGCCCCCACCTCAACCCCCGCCCCCGTCCAACGAGTTCCCCTCGTACGCCCAGCCCCGCCCCAGCAGGACCCCGCCCCCCGGATCGTCCCCGCCCGCCCCCTGCCCGCGCTCGCGCCGCAGGTGGAGCAGGCGCCGGTGACGCCCGCGCCTGCGGTACCGGTGGTCGCGCGGACGGCGGCGGCGCCATCGGCGTCGGCGAGGGCCAAACCTGCCGTCCAGCGGAGCGCCCCCGTGCAGAGGAGGGACGCCCCGGCGCAACCGGTGCCACAGGCTGCCGGTACCGGTACCGGCGGGGAGAAGAAGGAGGGTCCGGCGGACCCTGATCTGGACGATCTCGCGCGGAAGTTGCTCGACCCGGTGGCCCGGCTGCTGCGGACCGAGCTGCGGCGGGGCCGGGACCGTACGGGGCGCCCCTATGACGGACGCCGCTGAGGCACGGAACGGATGACGGACGAATGACGGACAACCTCTTCGCGACGAGTGTGCACTTCCGGCTGGCGATCGGCGGGAACGACCTCGGCGCGTTCCACACCTGCTCGGGGATGGGCGCCGAGGTCGAGCTGGAGACGTACGCCGAGGGCGGCAACAACGACTTCACCTGGCAGTTGCCGGGCCGGGTGACGTGGTCGAACATCACGCTGACCCGGCCGGTGACCGCCGACACGGCGAAGATCGCGCGGTGGCTGGACGAGACGCTGCGCAGAGTTGAGCCCAAGGACGGTGAAATCGTCGCGCTGCGGCCCGACTTCAGCCCGATCATCAGCTGGCAGGTGTTCGGGATCGTGCCCGTGCGCTGGCAGGGGCCGTCGTTCGATCCGGCCGACTCGTCGGCGGCGGTGGAGACGCTGGAGATCGCCCACCACGGCCTCTCCGTCGCCTGAACAGCACCGCATCTGAACAACGCCGCACCTGAACAACACCGCACAACCCTCGTAGAAAGAAAGGAGGTTCGGCATGGCACCGTCCCGATCCAGCCGCGTCAGAGCCCAGTTGACGCTGAAGGAACCCCCACCGTCCGTCGGCGCGAAGCCCGGCGGGACGATCGCGCGCCTCGACCTCCAGTTCAACCCCTCGACGCTGCAACTCAGTAAGAGCACCGAGTGGCGGCGCACCCCGTCCCGGATGGCCGGGCAGTCCGCGCTGCCCGAGTTCGTCGGCAGTGGCCCGCGCACGCTCAGCCTCGACGTGTTCCTCGACGCCACCGCGACCCACGACAAGTCCGTGGAGCAGGCGGTGGAGAAGCTGATGAAGGCGTGTGTGCCGACGCCCACGAGCCTCGGCCGCAAGAAGCCGGCCAGCCCCTGGGTGCGGTTCGAGTGGGGGACCGCGCGCACGACGTCGTTCGACGGCGTGCTGTCCAGCCTGTCGGTGTCGTACACCCTCTTCGACGTGGACGGCACACCTCTGCGCGCCACGTGCTCCCTCACCATCGAGGAGGCGACCGTCGACCCGGCGGGGCAGAACCCGACCTCGGGTGCGCGCACCGCCCGTTCCACGCACACCGTCGTCGCGGGTGACAGCCTCGCCATGCTGGCCTGGCGGGAGTACGGCGACGCGACGGCCTGGCGGGTCATCGCCGAGGCGAACGGGATCGACGATCCGATGGCGCTCGTGCCCGGCACGGAGCTGGTGGTACCCGGGCTGCGGGACGAGGAGGAGTCGTGAGCGGCAACGAGCGCGGCGGGCGGGCCTTCGCGGCCGACCCCGTCATCGAGACGCCCGGCGAACTGCCGGCCATCTGGGCCGCGCAGGTGGTGAGTTGTGTCGTCGACGAGAACGTGGGGCTGCCCGACGCGGCCGTCATCACCTTCCGCGACCCCGACCACGAGTTCCTCGCCGCGACCGGCATCACCATCGGCAATCCGCTGAGCGTCTCCGTCGTCACCGTCGCCGGGCAGGGCCGTGAGCAGTTGTTCAGCGGGGAGGTGACCGCGCTGGAGATCGACCGGGACCGCACCGGGTCGTTCACCGTCGTGCGCGCCTACTCCAAGGCGCACCGGCTCCAGCGGGGCCGCAGGGTCGTCGCCTTCCGGAACATGACCACGTCGGCGATCGTCCGAAAGGTCGCCGCCGGGGCGGGACTCGCCGTCGGGAGGATCGACGTCAGGAAGCCGATCACCTACAAGCACCTCTCCCAGGCGAACGTCTCCGACTGGGACTTCCTCCAGTTCCTGGCCGACGAGAACGGCGCTCAAGTCCGGGTGGACGACAAGGGGTTGCTCCAGTTCACCGAGGCGAAGAAGGCGTCCGGCGCACCCGCCCCGTCGACTTCGGCCGTCCGTAACCCGATGGTCCTGGAGTACGGCCGCAACCTGATCTCGCTGAGCGCGTCCCTGTCGACCGCCGACGGCGCCTCCGAGGTGGAGGTGCGGGGGTGGGACGTCACCAACAAGAAGGCGCTGAAGTCCCCGAAGCCGTCCGTCGTCAGCGACACCGTGCTTCCGGGTCTGCCGCCGTCCTCCGCCGCCAAGTTCGGCAGGTCCAAGCTGACGGTGGCCGACACGCCCTACCGCACCCAGGCCGAGACGAACGCCGTCGCCGACGCCGTCGCCGACCATGTCAGCGCCGGATTCGCGGAGTTGGAGGTTCTCGCCGAGGGCAACCCGCTGCTGCGGGCGGGCAAACCCGTCGCGCTCGGCAACGTCGGCCAGGCGTTCTCCGGCAAGTACACGGCCACCGCCGTCCAGCACGTCCTCGAACCGCACGGCGGCTACCGGACGCGCGTGTGGGTCAGCACCAGCCCCGACCGCTCGGTCACCGGTCTCGTCACCGGCGCCAACGCGCCCTCGCGCGGCCCCCGGATGCCGGGACTCGCGATCGGTGTCGTCACCGACGTACGTGACCCGGCGGGCGGCGAGCGCGGCGCCGTGCGGCTCAAGTTCCCCTGGCTGGACGACACTTACGTCAGCGACTGGACGCGGACCGTGCAGTGGGGCGGCAAGGGCGGTGGGGGCGTGGTGAGTCCCGAGGTCAACGACGAGGTGCTCGTCGGCTTCGAACAGGGGCTGCTGGACAGCCCGTACGTCATCGGCGGCCTCTACAACGGGGTCGACCAGCCGTCCAAGCACGACGTCCCGCTCATCGACAAGACCACCGGGAAGGTCAACCGGCGTTCCGTGGTGTCCCGTTCGGGGCATCGCGTCGAACTCCTCGACGCGCGGGCGCCCGGCCCGTCCGGGGTGCGGCTGCGGACCGCCGACGAACAGCTCGAAGTCTTCCTCGACGACCGGAACAACCGCATCCAACTGACCGTGTTCGCGGGTGGGCGGCGGCAGTTGACGTCCGTCGTGCTCGACAAGAAGGGGATCACCCTGGACGCGGGACGCGGTGATGTGAACGTGTCCGGACAGAACGTGGACATCCAGGGACAGCTGGGCGTCACGATCGGCGGGCGGAACGTGACGGTCGACGGGACGAACGTCAACGTCAAGGGCAAGACGGGTGTCACCGTGGACGGCGGTCTGCTCGGCGTCCTCAAGGCGAAGATCATCCGGATCAACTGACCTGTGCTGAAGGAGAGTCACATGCCGCCCGCAGCCCGAACCGGCGACCCCACCGACCACGGCGGGGTCATCGCCACGCCGCCGCCCGCCGCCGCCGCGTCCGTGGCGACCGTCCTCATCGGCGGTCGCCCGGCAGCGGTCGTCGGCAGCCTCCACACCTGCGCGATGCCGCCCCACCTGGCGCTCGGCCCCGCCAACGTGATCATCCCGAACCCGGCCGGACTCACCTCGGGCCTGGTCCTCATCGGCGGCCTGCCCGCCGCGAAGGCCCGCGACAAGACGGCGTGCGGGGCGACGATCCTGACGGGGGCGATGAACGTGCTGATCGGCGGCGTGTGATGAACGAGCGTTTCATCGGCCGGGGTTGGGCCTTCCCCCTGCGGGTCGGTCCCACCGGCGGTATCGCCATGGTCGAGAAGGACCGGGAGATCGAGGAGGCCATCCGGCTCGTCCTCGGCACCGCCCCCGGCGAACGCCCCATGCGCCCCGAGTTCGGCTGCGGCATCCACGAGTACGTCTTCGCCCCCGGCGACGGCGCGACCGCCGGCCGCATCGCCCAGCAGGTCCGCGAGGCCCTCGAACGCTGGGAGCCGAGGATCGCCGTCGACGAGGTCGTCGTCGCGTACGACGCCGTCGAGGCGGGGACCCTCTACATCGACGTGCACTACACCGTGCGCTCCACCAACGACCGGCGCAACCTGGTCTTCCCCTTCTACACGATCCCCTCCGAGGACGGGGTCGAGGAAATGGTCGCCGACTGATGGCCCTGCCCTCCCCGAACCTGGACGACCGGCGTTTCCAGCAACTCGTCGACGAGGCGAAGCGGTACGTGCAGCAGCGCGCGCCCGAGTGGACCGACCACAACGTCTCCGACCCGGGCGTCACCCTGATCGAGACGTTCGCGTACCTCGTGGACCAGTTGCTGTACCGCCTGAACCGGGTCCCGGACAAGAACTACACAGCGTTTCTCGACCTGTTGGACATCCGCCTCTTCCCGCCGACGGCGGCCGGCGCCGAGGTCGACTTCTGGCTCTCGGCCCCCCAGCCGGACACGGTCGTCCTGCCCGCCGGCACCGAGGTGACCACGGCCGGCGGCGAGAGCGACGACGAGGTCGTCTTCGCGACTGTCGACGAACTCCGCATCATCCCCAGCGAATTGATCCGCCTCGTGTCCGCGCCGGGGACCGGCGAGCAGGCCGACCGGACCCGGACCCTCGCCGAGGGCGGTGACGTCCCCGCGTTCCAGACGGCACCGCAGCCGGGCGACGCGCTGCTGTTCGGCCTGCCGACTGCCGTGCCGCGCTGCATCGTTGCCGTCAACCTCGACAGCCGCGTCGAGGGCATCGGCGTCGACCCGCGCCAGCCTCCGCTGGTGTGGGAGGCGTGGGACGGGGCCCGTTGGCAGGAGTGCGAGACCGGCTCCGACACGACTGGCGGGCTGAACAGGCCCGGTGAGGTGATCCTCCACGTCCCCGCCGGGCACACCGCGTCCGTCGTCGGGGGGACGCGGGCCGGGTGGCTGCGGTGCCGAGTCACCGAACCGGAGCCGGGGCAGCCGTTCTACTCCGAGTCGCCGACCGTCCGCGAGGCAGAGGTGTTCACCATCGGCGGCACGATGTCCGTCGAGCACGCGGAGACCGTCCTCGACGTGCCGCTCGGGACGTCGGAGGGGGTCGCGGGACAGTCGTTCCGCCTCGCCCGCCCGCCCGTACTCCTCGACGGGGAGCCGCCCGTCGTGGAGGTGTCCTCCGCCGACGGCTGGCAGCGCTGGGAGGTCGTCGACCACTTCGGGCGGTCAGGACCCGACGACCGGCACGTCCGAGTCGACGCCACCACAGGGGAGTTCACGTTTCCGCCGGTGCTGCGGGAACAGGACGGCACGCTGCGGCAGTGCGGTGCCGTGCCGCCCAAGGGGGCGCAGATCAGGGTGGCGCGCTATCGCACAGGTGGCGGGCCCGCCGGGAACGTCGCACGCGGGACGATCTCCGTACTGCGCAGCTCGGTTCCGTACATCGCCAGCGTCGTCAACCGGGAGGCCGCGCTCGGCGGGGTCGCCGGGGAGACCCTCGACAACGCCAAGTTGCGTGCCCCGCAGGCCCTGCGCATGCAGGAGCGGGCCGTCACCGCCGAGGACTACGAGATCCTCGCCCGCCAGGCCGCGCCCTCCGTCCGCCGGGTCCGCTGCCTGCCCGCCGGGGACGAACCCGGCGCCGTCCGCGTCCTCGTCGTCCCCGACGCCGTCTCCGACGAGGGGGACGACCGGCTGAGGTTCGAGCAACTCATCCCGTCCGACCAGGTGTTGAGTGCGATCACTCGCACCCTCGACGAACGGCGCCTGATCGGGACGCGGTTGGTCGTGGAGCCGCCGGTGTACCAGGGTGTGACGGTCGTCGCGCGGTTCGCGGCGCGGCCGAACGACACGGACCGCGTCCGCGAGGCCGCCCTCGACGCGCTCTTCCGCTACCTCAACCCGCTGAACGGCGGCCCCGACGGCACGGGTTGGCCCTTCGGCCGTCCCGTCCAGTACGGCGAGATCTTCGGCATCCTCCAACAGGCCACCGGGAACGTCCTCGTCGAAGACGTCCGTCTCTTCGCCGCCGACCCCATCACCGGCCGCCGGGGCACCCCGACGGACCGCATCGACGTCGGGCCCGGCGCGCTCGTGTTCTCCTACCAGCACCAGGTGGTCGTGTCCGCGCTGGAGCCGGGGGTGGGGGGATGAGGCTCGCCGTGCGGAGAAGCAGGGTGACGGGGCGGTCCTCACGTCCGCGTCCGGTGCCGTGCGAGGTGGCCCCATGAGCCGTGCCGCCGTCCCCGGGCTGCCCAGCCGGTACCCCATCGGGGAGCAACTCCCCGCGCTCTACGCCGATGACGACTTCGCGCAGCGGTTCACCGCCGGGCTGGACACCGTCCTCGCGCCGGTGTTCGCCACGCTCGACAACCTCGCCGCCTACCTCGATCCACGGATCGCGCCCAGTGACTTCGTGGACTGGCTGGTGTCCTGGGTGGGCGCCGAGTCCGACCCCCGCTGGCCCCTCGAACTCCGCCGGGAGGCGGTCGCGCGGGCGGTGGAGCTGCACCGATGGCGTGGCACCCGGCGGGGGTTGACCGAGGCGCTGCGCCTCGCGCTGGGCGTCCACGCGGAAGTCACCGGCGACGGGGGTGCGGTCTGGTCCTCGACACCGGGTGCGGACCTGCCGCCGGCCGCCTCCGGCACCGGCCCCCTCGTCACCGTCCACCCCGCTCCGGGCGTCCCCGTCGACCCCGTCCGCGTCCACGAGATCGTCCGTGCCATGTGTCCCGTCCACACCCTCTGCCGGGTCGAGATCCTCGCCGGGCCATCCGCCCACGAAGGGAGCTGACGTCCATGCGTGCGTGTCCCGCTTGTGGGGCGTCCAACGGGCCGACAGATGACTTCTGCGGCAACTGCGGGACGTATCTGGGGTGGTCGGAGGAGACAGGGAGGCGGGGGGCGGGGTCCTCCGCCGCTGGGTCGCCGGCTTCGGAGGGTGCGGGTTCGGTGCCGCCTGGCTCCGGGACGTCCAGTTCGGGCGCGGCGGCGCCGGGTACGGCTGCTGCCGAGACGACGGCGCCGAGCGCGCCGCCTTCGGGGGCGCCGGCACTGGAGCCGACACCTGCTGCGAACGCCGCCGACTCGGAGGCGGCCTCGCCCTCGGGGTCGTCCGCGTCGCGCACGTCGGCTTCGGGAGGACCTGCATCAGGTACGACGACGGAGAGCGCACCGGCGACGTCGGGCCCTGAGCCTTCGGCTGCCCCCACCTCATCCGCACCCGCTCCGTCCGCATCGAGCGCACCGGCGGCGGCGAGTGCACCGGTGGCGGCGAGCCTTGATCCCGCGTCCGCACCCACCTCATCGGCACCCACCTCATCCGCACCGGCTCCGTCCGCGTCGGGCACACCGGCGGCGGGTGTACCGGCGGCGTCGAGCCCTGAGCCCTCGGCCGCCCCCACCTCATCCGCCCCCACCTCATCCCCACCCACCCCCGAGGCTCCCACCCCGTCCGCACCGGCCTCCTCCGCCCCCACCCCAACATCCCCACCCGCACCCCCCGAGGACCCCCCCACCCCCCGCACCTCCTCCCTACGCGCCCGCCTGACCTCCCGAGCCCGAGGCGTGACGCAGCACCAGCCGAGCGCACCCCCCATCACACCCCCGGTCTCCGAGGACCCCACCCCCTCGGCTCCCGAGCCACCTGCCCCAGCCCCCACCCGGCCGTCCACCCCCACCGCGCAACCCCCGAGGGCCCCGCAGTCCCCGGCCCCGGTGCGCCCCACTTCCCCCGCGCCGCGAACCCCCACCGCCCCCGAAACCCCCGCCCCCATCCAACCCGTCCTCCCCGCGAAGGCGGCCACCCCCCGCCCCACAGTCCGACCCGTCCCGGTGGCGGACGAGATCACCGGTCCTCCGTGTCCGGTCTGCGGCACCCCCAACCCCCCGGGCCGCCGCTTCTGCCGGCGCTGCGCGGCGGAGCTGACGGTCACCGAGCGCCCGGCCCCCTTGCCCTGGTGGCGGACGGTGTGGCCGTTCAACCGGAGGGTCCGCGCCAGCTCGGGCCGGTGGACCCGCTTCCTGGTGATCCTCGGTGTCATCCTCGCCCTGTGCGCGGCGGGCTTCTTCTTCCTCCCGGCCGGCCGGGCCCTCTTCGAGGACACCAAGGACAAGATCCGCAAGACCGAGCCGATCACCCCGGTGGACATCAAGGCGACCGCCCAGACCCCCGGCCACCCAGCCACCAACACCTCGGACGGCATCCGCAACAGCTTCTGGGGCACCCCGTCCCCCGGCGCCTCCATCACCTACACCTTCCGCACGCCCTTCCGCCTCCTGAACGTCATCATCACCAACGGCGCGGGTGCCAACCCGGAAGAATTCGCGTCCCAGGGCCGAGCCCTGGAGATCGACCTCGAAACCACGACGTCCTCCGGCGAGAAACAGACCAAGAAAATCACCCTCCCCGACAAACCCGGTGACCTGACCATCGACACGGCCATCAGCGACGTCAAGACAGTCCGCCTCACTCTGAACGCCCCGGCGGGCCTGGGCAAGGGCCACCAGATAGCTCTGGCGGAGGTGGAGTTCTTCAAGCGGAAGTGAGGGGTTCAGGAGTACAGAGCCGCGAGGTCGATGTCCAAGGGGAAGGGAACGGAGAGCTTCAGGCGCTCGCGGTGGATGCCGGTCGGGACGTAGTTTCCGGTCGCGACGTCGAGTTCGTAGACGTGGACGACGGGGGCGCCGTCTTCCTCCTCCTCGACGCGCCAGAAGTGGGTAATGCCCGCCCGCGCGTACTTGATCGGCTTCATGAAGCGGTCGCGGTCGACCGATTCCTCCGAGACGACCTCGACGGCCAAAGCGACGTCCTCGCAGGCGTACCAGGTGCGGTTTCCTTCGTAGGCCGCGGTGGCGACGAGGATGTCGGGCTCGGGGCGGTTTTTCTTGTCGATGCGCACGGTGATCTCCTGGTCGACGGTGAACCCCTTGGGGGCCGTCTGTTCCAGAGCAGAGGTCAGCCTGCGCATGACCTTGGAGTGCCAGGACCGCTGCGGTGACTTGACGAAGATCAACGCACCGTCGATGAGCTCGGTGTGCCGTGGGGCCTGAGGCAGATGGTCGAGGTCGTCCGCCTCCCAGCCGCTCGACCGGGGCGCCGGCATCCGGTCGGGGAGTTCTGCGGTCATCGCTTCCTCCAGGAGGATCTGTGGCCTTCCGTCCACGCCGTCCGGCACTGTTCTGTCGCCCCTCGCCCCAAACCCCGCTATCACCCCGACCTTCGAGATCCCCGGCCGCGTATCAATAGCCGCAGCCCGTCGTGACGTGCAATGCAAGTGAATGCTTCGGATCACCGGGTGACATAGACGTCCATGCCGATCTTGGTGAAATCCCAAAAGGCGATACCGTCCTCGACGCGCTCCCGGATGGCCCCGGTGCGGAGATTGGCGTCCGGTGACGGGGCGGATCCGTCGGCCGCGTGCGAGAAAGCGAAGCTGGTGCCGAAATACACCGCGTGCTCGATGTACACCCCGTCGGAACCGGTCCCGCGCGCACGCTTGTAGGAGATCTTGTATCCCGCGATCGGTGGAGTGATTGTTCCCGGCCAGACCTGGAAGGTTCGGACGGCCTTACCGTCCTGCCCGACGAGCCAGACTCTCTTCTGGCTGATCGAATAAACGACTCGTTGCCCCGTGCCGGGATTGTCCGGTATCGAAATGTGCGGCTTGGGGGGTGTGGCTCGATGGGGAGTTGCGGCGGGACTGGGAGTTGAGGCCGCGCCGGCCAACTCTCCCTTCGACAAGTTGTTCCGTGCGTCAATAGTGAGACCCGTTACTCCAGCCAAAGCACCCAGCAGGAGGACCGCTAGCCAGACACTCGACGGAACTTTACGGCTCATCGATAGACCATTCTCTATATTTTTCGCATACCGGACGCGCGGCGAAATGCCGATGACAAACAGGGTACCGAAACGGGGTGGCTCATTTGCCTGCGCCGGAGGGCCTCACTGGAGTTCTGAATTGCGGTCAGGTCATCCGGTGACCAACGGTAGGAACACGTCGTCCACGATCGACAGCAACCCCGCCTCCGTCACCCCTTCCAGGCCCACCAGCATGTCGTACCGGAGCAGGTCGACAGGGAGGGTGATCACCCGGGAGGGAAGGTCGGCGGTGGGGATCTCGGCTCGGGCGGCGGCGCGGGACAGGAGTACCTCCAGCACCCCCCGCATCGTCTCCGAGAAGTGGGGGTCCATGTCGGCGACCTCGGCCAGCAGTCCCCGGAAGACGTCCTGCCCGATCTCACGTTGACGGGCGAGAGTGACCCGCATCAGCGACAGGACGTCCTCCCGGAGGGACCCCGTGTCGGGGACGTGGTCGACGATCGAGCCCCGGCGGTGCCGGAGGGCGGCCACGACCAGTTCCGCCCGGTTGTTCCAGCGGCGGTAGAGGACCTGTTTCCCGGTGTGGGCACGGGTGGCGACGCCCTCCATCGTGAGGTGGGAGTAGCCGACGGCCTGGAGTTCGGCCCAGGCGGCGTCGAGGAGGTCGGTTTCGAGGGCGGCGCCGCGACGGCGGGTGGGTTCCATGGGGCTCCTCGGGAGACTCAGGAGACCTTGCGTCTCTTAGCCGGGGGAGTTTATCGTCGACAAGAGGAGACGTCCCGTCTCTAAAGCTTGCCGAAAAAGGGGACCTCGTGTCCGGCACCGCCCTACGCACCACACCCGAACGACTCGACCCCGCCGTGCTGAAACTCGCCGTCGTCCTCGTGCTGGGCGCCCTCGCCCCACTCCTCGACAGCACGATCGTCGCCGTCGCCATCCACGCCCTGGGCCGGGACCTGGACGTGTCCACCGAGACCGTCCAGTGGGTCGGCACCGCGTACCTGCTGGCGCTCGCGATGGTCGTCCCGGTGAGCGGGTGGGCCGTGGAGCGGGTCGGCGCGCGGAAGGCGTGGCTCGGGGCGCTCGTGCTGTTCCTGGCGGGGTCGATGCTGTGCGGAGTCGCCTGGGACATCTGGTCGCTGGTGGTGTTCCGGATCGTACAGGGCGTCGGGGGCGGGCTGTTGCTGCCCGTGTTCCAGACGGTGGTGCTGAGGGCGGCCGGCGGGAAGAACGTCGGCCGGCTCATGGCCGTCGTCAGTCTTCCCGCGTTGATAGGGCCGATTCTCGGGCCTGTGGTGGGTGCGGTGATCATCGACCACCTCAGCTGGCGGTGGATCTTCTACGTCAACCTGCCGGTCTGCCTGCTCGCCCTGGCCCTCGCCTGGCGGGCGCTGCCCCGCGACACCCCGTCCCCCGGACACACCCTGGACGTCACCGGGCTCCTGCTCGTCTCCCCGGCCCTCGCCGCGATCATCTACGGCCTCTCACAGGGCGGGACCGCGCGAACCGTCGCGGTGCCCGCAGGCGTCGTCCTGCTCGGGATCTTCGTCCTGCACGTGCTGCGCCGGGAGCAACCCCTCGTGGATCTGCGGCTGTTGCGCAACCGTTCGCTGACGGTGTCGGCGACGCTGATGTTCCTCAACGGGCTCTCGCTGTACGGCGGGATGTTCCTGCTGCCGCTCTACTACCAGCAGCAGCACGGCGCGAGCGTGCTGGAGGCGGGGCTGCTGCTGGCCCCGCAGGGGCTGGGGAGCCTGCTCGCCCGGTTCGCCGGACCGCTCACGGACCGCTTCGGACCGCGCCCGGTGCTCGTCACCGGCCTGCTGCTGACGACCGTGACGACCCTCCCCTTCACCCTCGTCGACCCCTCGACGCCGCTGCTCGCCACGGCCCTGTTCCTGCGCGGACTCGGCATGAGCGCCGTCAACATCGCCGTGATGGTCGGCGCCTACGTGGACGTCCCCGCCGAACGCGTCCCCCACGCGAGCACGATCGTCCGCGTCGTCCAGCAGCTCGGCGGCTCCTTCGGGACGGCCGTCCTCGCCGCTCTCCTCGTCCACGGCTTCCCGTACGCGTTCGCGTGGGCCATGGGGTTCGCGGCGCTGGCGTGCGGGGTGAGCGTGCTGTACCCGGCGCGTACGGAGACATGAGCCCCCGCACAGCCCGAAGGGCGGTAGGACCACGAGTCCTACCGCCCTTCAGACGGTGTGCGACAACTCCCCGGACCTACCGGGACTGCTGGGCCGGTACCCCGCGCGAGATCGGCTCGTCGTCGACGACCGGCGCACCGGCGGCGGCGACAGCGGCACCCGTGAGGGTCGCCAGCATCTCGCGGACGTTCGTCAGCTGGGCGTTGATCGAGTCGCGGCGGTTCGTGAGCGCCGCCAGCTCGCGCTCGGACTCCGAACGGATGCGGTCCGCCTTGGCGTTGGCGTCGGCGACGATGTCCTCGGACTGCCGCTGGGCCGTCTCGACCGTCTGACGCGCCCGGCGCTCGGCGTCGGTGCGCAGCTTCTCGGCCTCAAGACGAAGCTGCTCGGCGCGGTGCTCGATCTCGGCGAGGCGCTTCTCCGCCTTCTGCTGACGCGCCGCGAGGTCACGCTCCGACTGCTCACGCCGCTTCGCGAGGTTCGTCTCGAAGTCGGCGGCGGCCTGCGCGGCCTTCGCGCGGGTCTCCTCGAAGAGCGCGTCGGCCTCCTCACGCTTGGACTGCGCGTCCTTCTGGGCCTCGGAGCGCAGCTGCGACGCGTCGCTCTTGGCCTTCTCGACGATCCGGACGCCTTCGTCCTCGGACTTGGCCTTGCGCTCCGCGGCGAACGACTCCGCGTCGTTGCGGACCTGCTGGGCCGCCGACTCGGCCAGCTCGCGGTGCTGCTCGGCCGCGCGGCGGGCCTCCTCGCGCAGGTCCTTCGCCTCTTCCTCGGCGAGGCGCAGGATCTTCTCGACGCGGGCACCGAGACCGGCGTACGACGGCTCGGCGTCGGACACCTGCGCCTGCGCGTTCTGCGTTTCGAGGTGGAGCTCCTCGATGCGCTTCTCGAGCGCGGTGATCCGGGCCAGAGCGCTGTCACGGTCGGAGACGAGCTTCGAGATGCGTTCGTCCACCTGAGCGCGGTCGTACCCACGCCGCACAAGCTCGAAGCCGTAGGGGGAAGTGTCGCTCATGGGGTTCCTGTCGAATGAGACCGGTGAGGTGATAGGTGGAATCCTAGGGGCCGAGGCGGTGTGTCATCGAGCGGATGCGTGTTTGATCTGGAGAATGACACCCCTTTTGAGTGGCCGGTCGACGGCGGTTTTATCAGAGAGTGGTGCAAAGTTCTCCAAACTCCTGCTGTCAACCGGTCAAATCCACCGGATTTCCTCCGAAGCTGCACACTCCGTCAGCTCTCCGTGGACTTACCACCCGAACGAGGGGACCCTACCGCCGCTCCCGCCTTGACGCCCCCGTCCTTCGCGGACGACGGGGCCTCGAAAGACTCCAACGCTTCGAGGACGTCCTGGACACGGGAGATCTCCGCCTGGATGTCCTCCCGGCGACGGACCAGCACCTCCAGCTCGCGCTTGCCCTCCTCGACGCTGCGCATCGCCTCGCGGATCGCCTCGGCCTTCAACTCCTCGGCCTCCCGCACCAGCTGAGCCTTCTTCAGCTCGGCCTCCTTGAGGAGCCCCTCGGCCTTCTTGACCGCGGCGATCCGGACCTTCCCGGCCTCGGAGTTGGCCTCCGACACCAGCTCCTTCGCCTTGGCCTGCGCCTTGTTGAGCTGCTCCTCGGCGGCCGTGATGAGCGCGTCGCAGCGGTCGCCGGTCGCCTTCATCGTCTCGGCCGCCTCCCGGCGGGCCCGCTCGTGCAACTCCTCGATCTCGGAGGTGATCCGGTCGCGCAGCTCCTGCGCGCGCTCCCTTATCGCCGTCGCGTCCCGGCGGGCGCCCACCAGCAGCTCGTCCGCGTCCGAACGGGCCTGCTCCACGCGGGAGTTGCCCTCGACGGTCGCCTCGCCGAGCAGCCGCTCCGCCTCCACGCGAGCCGCGCCGACCATCGAGTCGGCCCGCTCCTCCGCGTCCGCGGCCGTCTTCAGCGCCTGCTCCTGCGCCTCCGACAGCAGCTTGTCGACCTCGGCGGTCGTCTCCGTGATGAGGGTGTCGACCTGCTCGGCCGCCTCGGAACGCCGCTTGTTGGCCTCCCGGCGCACCTCGTCCAGCGTCCGGTCGGCCTCCTCGCGCGCGGAGTTGACGAGCCGTTCGGCCTCCGCCTCCGCCTCCGCCAGCAGCGCGAGGTTCGCCCGCGTCACCTCCGCCCCCGCCGCGTCCCCCAGCTCGGTCCGCAGGTCGAGCGCCCGTTGCAGCATCCGACGCGCGTGCTCCGTACGGTCGTTGAGGAAGTGCTGCACGCCCTGCTGATGCGTGAGGTACGCCTCGGAGACGACGTCCCCCATCTCCCGCGCGGCGGTGATCCCGTGCGCGAGGGTCTCCTGCCACGCCTGCCAGTGCCCCTGGACGAACAGGACCCGCTCCAGGACGGTGACGATCCGGACGACGGTCTGCCACTCGCGGCGTTCGGCGGCGAACCCGAGGAGGCTCAGGGCGCCGTCGAGGGCGCCGCGCGCGTCGGGCCCGGTGGGGTCGGCGGAGGCGAGCCACGCGGCGAGGGAGCGGACGGCGGAGGCGAGCCCGATGTGCCGGTACAGGAGGTACCGGTAGGGCTCGGCCTTGCAGACGGGTAGCCCGAACCGGTCGTCGCGCCGCTCGGCGACCCCGCGTTCGGCGAGCGACTCGAACGTCTCGGCGACGTACGCGACGTCGGCCATCTGCGCGAGCACCCCGGCGGGCAGCAGCACCCGGTCCGCGAACCAGCCGCCGGGCAGCGCGAGCAGGTACACCAGGGAGACGTACACGGAGTAGATCGCCGTCGCCGTCCCCGCGCTCAGGTGCATACC
>NZ_JBTYMC010000101.1:0-21176 GCF_054880855.1 Streptomyces sp. S6
GGGACGGGAGTGCGGTGCCGGAGGTGGTGCGGGTGGCGGGCAGCGGGGTGGCGGGGCTCGCCGAGGCGGCGTTCGGGGCGCTGGAGTCGATGGGGGCTGCCGCGCGGGAGGCGCTGCCGGTGGTACGGGAGGGGTTGAACGGGCCGCACAAGGGGGCCGCCGCAGCCGCGCTCTGGGCGATCGAGCCGGACGTCTCCCTCGCCCTCCCGGTCCTCCTCGACGAGCTGACCCGCACCCGCACTCCCGCCCTCACCGCCCACCGCCTCTCCCTCCTGGGCCCCGCGGCCCACCCTGCCCTGCCCCCGCTGAGGCAGCTGACCGAGTCCCCCGACGCGGGAGAGCGCGTCGCGGCGGCGTGCGCGATCGCCGCGGTCACCGGCGAGATCGAGAGCAGCCTGCACACGGTCCTCCGGTCCGCCTGGGAAACGCACCCCCACACGCGCGTGCACATCGCGACGACCCTGACGAACACCCCCTCCCCTCCCCTGCTCGACCTCCCGGCAGCCGAACTGGCCCGGCCCCGCCGTCACACCACCGTCCTGGGCGGGCATGGCATCGCCCGGGACGAGGAGTTGCTGAGACTCTGCCGAGGACTCACACGACACCTCTGGTGACCGGCGTGAAGTGAAGGCGCCGGGGGCCTGAGTACGCGTACTCAGGCCCCCGGCGGTCGGCTGGGGAAACCTGTACCCATGCACGCACCTGGTACGACACTCCGCGCCCTCTCAGGGGCGGCGCTCATCGGCGCCGCGCTGTCCGTGGGCGCCTGCGGATTCCTCTCCTGGACCGCACAGCGCAGCAAGCAGGTGTGCAGGACGGTCGACGGGTTCTGCTTCTCCTGGTGGCAGGTCGCCGCGTTGCCGCTCACCCTGACCACGGCGTTCGTCGTGCTGGCCGTCTTCTACAAGCGGTTGGGCATCAGGCCCCGGTCCGTGATCGTGCCCCCGACGGTCCTTCTGGGGGCGATTCCCCTCGCCGCCGCACCGAACGCCGACTGGTGGGCCGCCGCTCTCGTCGGCGCCGCGTGGTCGTCCTCCTTCGCCCTCGCCGCGTGGCCCCGCCACCGGCCCCTGGCCCTCGTGAGTTCGGCCGGGCTGCTGCTGGGGTCCCTCGTCGCCCTCTACCCCTGACGCCGCGCCAGGGGTGACCCCACGCGCAGAGCCGTGCCGTCGGCGTCGACGTACGTGAACTCCCGCAGTCCGTAAGGGGTGTCGGCGGGCTCCGAGAAGCGGCCCTCGACGCCGGACGACGTCCACTCGGTGTGGAGGGCGTCGGCGTCGCTCACGTAGAGGTAGACGACGGCACCGGTGCGCAGGGGGTCGTGCTCGGCCCACTCGGTGAGGTGGAGGGAGACCGAGCCGCGTTCGGCGAAGCCGTACCGGTCCGGGCCCTCGTAGGCGTGTGCCGAGAAACCCAGCCGGCGGTACCGGTCCAGAGCCGAGTCGAGGTCCCGGACGGGGACGACGGGTGCGACGCTCGTGAAAACGACTTCAGGCATCTGTCCAGTCTTGCACCCGGGCCCAGCCCTCAGCCGGTCTGCCGGCGCCCCCACAGCGGGTCGAAGCGGGCCCAGTCGGCGCCCCACTGGTCGAGGCGGCGGCGTTCGAGGCGGGAGCGCAGGAGGCGGCCGGTGACGAAGGGGATCGCGGCGCTGGTGGCACCGGCGAGGGTGCCGACGAGGGTGGAGCGCAGGCGTGCCTGCGAGGGGGTGGTGGGCTCGGTGACGAGGCGGCCCTGGGCGTCGGTCCAGACGTCGACGAGGGTCCCGGCGGGGCTGCCGGCGGCGACGCGGACCTGTCCGGAGTGGGGTGCGCCGTCGGGTCCCGGCCAGGTGACCTTCGTCCACAGGTGCTCGGTGCGGCTGGGCGACCGGAGTTCGGTGGACGGCGCGGCGGCGGCCTCCGTGAGGGTCCCCCGGACCGTGTGCCACTCGGCGCGCTCGCGCGCGAGGCCGCGTTCCATGCTGTCGGCGGCGGCCCACCCGGCGAGGACCCCGGTCAGCACGGCGCACGCCCACGCACCGAGCAGCACCCACGCCTCGACGACGTCGGAGCGCCGTCTGAGGGGGTTGCGCCGCCAGCGCCACAGCAGCACCTTCGGACGCCGGTCGCGCCAGCGCCACATCCCCGGACCACGGAACGCCATCGAAGGCTTCCTCCTCATGAGCACGCGAACATCCCCCGGCCCCCTTCCATACGAAGCGGGCCGCCCGGATGCTCAGGGCGAGTCCTGTGACCCGACGTTCCCACGCTCCCCGCCACCCGCGCAGGCGTCCGCCGGAATGTGGCCGAGGAGTCCGGGTCGAACCTCTGTCCGACACCTCTGACCTGCGACGACGCGGACTCCGGAGGTGACTGTCAGTGGCGGGGTGCAGACTGGCCGGTGCTGGGACAAAGACGTCGCGGAGGTGACCGGAAATGACCGAGGTACTGCTCGCCGTGGGTACCCGCAAGGGCTTGTTCATCGGGCGCAGGAGGAACGGCGCGGAGTGGGAGTTCGACGACAGTCCGTACTTCAACGCGCAGGCGATCTACTCGGTCGCCATCGACACCCGGGGCCCGAGCCCGCGCCTGCTGGCCGGCGGCGACAGCGCGCACTGGGGCCCGTCGGTCTTCCACTCGGACGACCTGGGGCGGACGTGGACGGAGCCGGCCAGCCCGGCGGTGAAGTTCCCGAAGGACACGGAGGCGTCCCTGGAGCGCGTCTGGCAGCTGCACCCGGCGGCGGCCGAACCGGGCGTGGTCTACGCGGGGACGGAACCGGCGGCGCTGTACCGCTCGGAGGACCGCGGCGAGAGCTTCGAGCTGGTCCGGCCGCTGTGGGAGCATCCGACGCGCTCGAAGTGGGTGCCGGGCGGCGGCGGTGAGGGGCTGCACACGGTCCTGACGGACGCCCGTGACCCGCGCGCGGTGACGGTCGCGGTCTCCACGGCGGGCGTGTTCCGCACGACGGACGGCGGGGCGAGCTGGGCGCCGTCCAACTCGGGTGTCTCGGCGGTGTTCCTGCCGGATCCGGACCCGGAGTTCGGGCAGTGCGTGCACAAGGTGTCGCGGGACGCGCAGGACCCGGACCGGCTGTACCTCCAGAACCACTGGGGTGTGTACCGCAGTGACGACGGGGGTGCGCACTGGAAGGACATCGGCGCGGGCCTGCCGTCCACGTTCGGTTTCGCGGTCGCCGCGCACCCGCACCGGGGCGGCACGGCGTACGTCTTCCCGATCACGGCGGACGCCGACCGGGTCCCGGCGGACCACCGCTGCCGGGTGTTCCGTACGACGGACGCGGGCGATTCCTGGGAGCCGCTCTCCGCGGGGCTCCCGCAGGACGCCCACTACGGCACGGTCCTGCGGGACGCGCTGTGCACGGACGACGCGGACCCGGCGGGCGTGTACTTCGGCAACCGCAACGGCGAGGTGTTCGCGTCGGCCGACGAGGGCGACACGTGGCGGCAGTTGGCGTCGCACCTGCCGGACGTGCTGTGTGTGCGGGCGGCGGTGGTGGGCTGAGGGGGGCCGGGTCCGCCGCCACGCGGGCCCGGCCCTCTTTACGTCAACTCTGCTGCGTCCAGCGCTGGTTCGTGCCGCCCGAGCAGCTCCACACCTGGATCTTCGTGCCGTTGGCGCTGCCCTGGCCGCTGGCGTCGAGGCAGAGCCCGGACTGCGCGGCGGTGATCGTGCCGTCGGCGTTGACGTTCCACTGCTGGTCCGGCTGCCCGGTGCAGTCGAAGATGGCCGCAGGGGTGCCGTTGGCTGCCGCCGACCCGACGCCCAGGCACTTGTTGCCGTAGACCATCAGCTGTTTGCCGGTGCTGTAGGTCCACTGCTGGTTGGTGCCGCCGTTGCAGTCCCACAGCTGGGCCTGGGTGCCGTTGGCCGTGGAGGAGCCGCCGATGTCGACGCAGCGCCCGGACTGCTGGCCGACGATCCGCCCGGTGCCGCCACCGCCACCGGGCGGCTGCTGGGTCGAGCCGAACTGGGTGAAGAACTGCCACACCGCCGCCGATGTCCAGGTCCGCCAGCCGCTGCCGCCGCCGTCGACGGGACCGGGGTCGTGCCCGCCGTCGAACGCGGCCCACACGACGGGGTATCCGGCCCGGCATCCGGAGTAGTTGGTGATGATGTGCGTCCGGCTGCCCTGGCCCGGCTCGGGCGGGTTCTGCTGGGTGCAGCCGTTGTTGCGGACGAAGGTGTTGCGCAGGTCCCGTCCGGACTGGATGGGCAGCACGTTGTCCCCGATGCCGTGCAGCCCCATGTAGGCGATGGGCTGGGTGCCGCCGTTGCAGCCGCTGAGGTTCGCGCCCGAGTAGACGGAGACCGCGCGGAAGACGTTCGCCCGGGAGCAGGCGACGGCGTACGACATGGCGCCGCCGTAGCTGAAGCCGCCGGCGAACACCTGGGTGGTGTCGACGCACAGCCCGCCCAGCAGCTGGTTGACCATGGCGTCGACGAGAGCCAGGTCCTGGCCATTGGGGTTGGCCCAGCCGTTGTTGTTGCCCTGCGGGGCGACGAAGATCGTGCCGTTGTTCGCCTGGTCCGCGAGGCGCCGCAGCCCGTAGTAGGACCAGTTGTAGCCGTCCGACCCGCCCGAGTCGACGTCGTTCGCCGTGCCGCCGAGCCAGTGGAAGCCGAAGTACAGCCGGTAGGCGCGGCTGTTGTCGTAGTTCGCCGGGATCCGCAGGATGTACGTGCGGTTCTGGCCGCCGGCCTGGATCGTGCGGGTGCCGCTCGTCAGCGTCGGGGCCTTGCCGCAGCCGGAGCTGGGCGCGGCGAGGGGCTTCTTGTCCTGCACGGGTGCGGACGCGTCGGGTGTGCTGCTGAACGCGGTGCCCGCGGCGGACACGACGAGAAGTGCCGCCGCCGCTAAGGACATCAGCAGCGGACGCCGCTTCTTGTTCTCCTTGTTCATGCTCTCCTTCTTCCGTGATCGGAGGTAGGGGTGCTTCAGACGGTGGTGACGGTCCACGCGTTGTTGCCGCTGGAGTTGGGTGTCCACAGCACCGCGGTCGAGCCGGACGTCGTGCTGCCGGCGCCGTCGAGGGCGGTGCCGGTGCCCCGGTTGACGATCTGGTAGCGGTTGTCGCCGAGGCTGCTGAGCGACCACTGCTGGTTGTCGCCGCCGTTCCACGCCTGCTGCCGGGCGGGGGCGCCGTTGGCGGAGTTGCCCCAGCTGTCGGCGGCCATGCCGTTGGTGCGGTTGACGATGCGGTAGTAGCCGTTGCCGAGGTCGACGAGCTGCCACTGGAGGTTGTTGCTGCCGTCGTAGGTCCACTGCTTGAGGTTGGATCCGGAGGCGGCGTTGCCCCCGCCGTCGAGGGCGAGTCCGCTGGTCGCGTTGGTGATCCGTACCCAGCCCGTGGCGCCGCCCGGGGCGCCCAGGACGGGGATCGCGCCGGAGAAGGTGAGTTTGACCGTGTACGCGAGGGCGCTGAACGGCGGGTTGGCCGAGGGCATGGTGAGGTGCAGTCCTGAGGCGTCCTGGACCGGTGTGGGCAGGTTGGTGTAGGTGCCGGCCGTGTTGTTCAGGAGCTGGGCGCTCGTCAGGGTGCTGAGGTTGATGCGGTTCGAGCCGAGCGTCGTGATGGTCGTCGTGGCGCCCTGCCAGCCCAGCGTGGTGGCGTAGAGGACCTTGTTGTCGCGGCTGCGGGTGAACCGGACGTCCTGCGGTTTCCCGGCGACGGGGCCGCTGAAGGAGCCGCCGCCCATCTTGGTGGGGCCCTCGCCGTAGCTGGTCCAGGCGCGGGTGGCGTAGACCGCCTCTCCGAAGCGGCCGAGCCAGTCGCCCATGGCGAGCAGGATGGACTGCTGTCCGGAGGGGATGGTGCCGTCGGCCATGGGGGCGATGTTGAGCAGCATGCTGCCGCCCTTGCTGACCCGGTCGAGCAGGGAGTGGAGCATCGCCTGCGTCGAGTAGTAGCCGATGCCGACGGTGTAGCACCAACTGGAGGAGGAGATGCTGTCGTCGGTCAGCCAGTAGGGGGTGAGCAGCCCCGCTGGGCCGCCGCGCTCGAAGTCGAAGACCTCGCCCTTGGTGTTGAAGCCGTCCTTGTAGGTGGCGACGGCGTCCTTGTTCCACGCGAGCGCCTGGTTGTAGTAGTGCGCGAGGAACTGGAGCCGGTAGGACTCCTGGACCTGGGTCAGGTTGAAGTCCTGCCAGACGAGGTCGGGCTGGTAGCCGTCGACGATCTCGGTCAGCTTGTCGTACCAGAGCTTGTTCTCGGCGGCCGTGCCCTGCTGGCCGTAGAGGATGCGCAGGGCGGGGTCCGACTGGTTCGGGACGTGGTCGTAGAAGCCGGTGAAGTGGTAGGCGTGGTGCAGGGAGGCCATGAACTTCAGGCCCTGGCCGCAGATGGCGCGCGCGTGCAGGTCCACGAGGTCGAGCCGGGGGCCGTGCTGGACGGAGTTCCACGGGTTGGCGCGGCTGTTCCACATGGAGAAGCCGTCGTGGTGCTCGGCGACCGGCCCGGCGAATCTCGCGCCCGCCGCCTTGAACAGCCTCGCCCACGCCTCGGGGTCCCAGTTGCCGCCCTGGGACACGAGTCTCGGGGCGAACTGCACGAAGTTTCCGGCCTTGTCGCGGGCGCCGTCGATGAAGTTCTGGTACGGCCAGGCCGAGGGGTCGCCGTAGGTGGCGATGTGGTGCCGGTTCTCGGACGAGCCGCCGATGTACATGTTGCGCGGGTACCACTCGTTGCCGAACGCGGGGACGCTGAAGACGCCCCAGTGGTAGTAGATGCCGAACTTGGCGTCCTGGAACCAGTCCGGGGCCGGGGGGTGCTGGTCGACGGAGGACCAGGCCGGGGTGTAGTTCGTGGGGGCGGCGGCGGCCTCGGGGGCGAATCTCAGCAGGCCGACGGCTGTGGCGGCGCCGGCCGCCGACAGCAGCCGGCGTCGGCTGAACGGCGGGGTGGAGGGGGACATGTGGGTGCCTCTCTGAGAGGGTCTACGGGGTGGTCGCCGGGTCAGTCGCGCGTCCACTTCTGCTGGCTGCCGCCACCGCAGTTCCACAGCCGCAGCAGCGTCCCGTTGGCGGTGCCGCCGCCCGTCGCGTCCAGGCACAGGCCGGACTGGTCGCCGGTGATGGTGCCGTCGGGGCGGGTCGTCCACTTCTGGTTGGCGCCGCCGGTGCAGTCCCAGATGACCACCTTGGTGCCGGGGGCGGTCGCGCCGCCGGAGGCGTCCAGGCAGGTGCTGCCGTAGACCCGCAGTTCACCGGCCGAGGTGTCCGTCCACTGCTGGTTGGCACCGCCGTTGCAGTCCCACAGGGCGACCTGGGTGCCGGTCGTGTGGGACTGTCCGGGCACGTCCACGCACCGCCCGGAGCCGACGCCGACGATGGCGCCGCTGTGGCCGCCGCCGGAGCCGCTGCCGGGGGTGATCGACAGGTTGTCGAACTGTGCCGTCTCGCCCTGGCCGGTCCCGTAGCCGATCTGCCCGGCGGCCCAGGCACGGTCGGTCACGGTGCCGACGGTGGCGCCGTCGACGGCGGCGGTGACCGTGGTGCCGTCGAAGGTGAGGGCCAGGGTGTGCCAGGTGCCGGTGCCCGGCGCCGCGACCGTTCCCCGGGCGAGGGTGGTGACGTTGCCGTCGGTGTTGGAGCTGAGGATCGACCACGCCCCGGTGTCGCTCAGCCGCAGCCGGTAGGCGTTCTGTCCGCCGGTGCGATCGTAGTCGTGCGCGCCCGCGCGGCCGAGCAGTTCGACGTACCCGGGCTGTTCGAGGAGGACGTCCGTCTTCACCGTGTAGTTGCCCCAGCCCGTGTCGCCGAGCAGGGTGTGCGGGTCGGTGAGCTTGTCCCAGGTGATCGCTTTCTGCGGGCTCATCTGGCGCACGCACTTGCCGCTGCGCCCGCCGCCGCAGGCCACGGCCTCGAAGGCGCCCTGCCAGTCCATGAGGTACTTCGCCTCGGTGCCGGTGGCGTAGCTGTCGAAGGTGTCGCTGTAGGGCAGGGCCAGCGGGCTGCGGGCGGGGCCGGTGGCGGTGCCCTTGCCCTGGCCCGTCGTGGTGGTCAGCGTGTACACGCGGCCGGGCTGCACGGTCAGGCTGAACGCGCCGCCGGACGGGGTGAGGTCGGTGGTGTGCACGAAGTGGTCGGCCGTGTTGCCCGACCTGAGGTCGGTGGACCAGACGTGGACGGTCCCGGTGGACAGCCCTCCGGTGACGTTGAAGTTCAGCGTCTGCGCGCCGCCCGCGTCCACCGTCTCGATGACCGTCGACCAGTCGGAGTTGTTCGGCGACTTCAGCGAGACGTAGCTCCCGTTGTTCCGGTTCCCGTCGAGGTATCCGCTGGAGGCGTCGAGGTAGCGCCACCCCGGGGCGGTGAACTGGCTGGTGTGCGCCATCACCCAGGCGTTCTTGCCGACCGAGTAGGCGCCGGACCACGGCTGCGAGGCGAGCGCCAGCCCCATGGTGGGATACGGCAGGTTGGGGGTGAGCGCGGCGACGACGGGCCAGTTCAGGTAGGAGGTCATCCGGCCGTCGACGTACCCGCGGTTGATCCCGCGCGCCATGGCCTGCGCTCCCCCGTTGTAGTCGTCGGAGCCGTTCTCACTGGCCCACAGCTGCTTGCCGGTGGACGTGGCGGACGATGGCACCGTGCACGACGTCTGCGCGGAGCGGTAGCCGCACGGGTAGTGCGTGCCGACGACGCTGACGGCGGCGGCGAACGCCTGGTTGGAGTTGATGTCGCTTGCGACGTTCCAGTCCGAGTCGGCCGCGACGATCTTCACGCCGCTGTAGCCGTTGCTGTTGAGCGCGGCGCGCAGTTGCACGTACCAGTTGACGTTGTAGCCCCGCTCGTTCCAGCCGCCGAGGTAGTCGATGGCCAGCCCGTGCTGTTTGGCGCAGCCCAGCCACGAGACGAGGTAGTTGATCGTGTCGGTGGACCAGAAGTTGCCGCCGCCGATCCAGCCGGGCGCACCCCAGGCGAGCCCGTACAGCTTGATGGCGGGGTTGCGCGCTCTGGCCTGTTCCATGAGCCACCACTCGTATCCCCGGCCGCAGTTGAGGTCGGACCGGGTGTGCTGGTGGCTGGGTTCGGCGCCCGAGGTGGAGTTGGTGTCGCCGCCGATCTCCGCCTTGAGGATCTGGAGGGAGGCGCCGTAGCCGGGTTTGAACAGGTAGTCGAGGACCTGTCCGCGCTGGGGTTCGGGATAGTCGATCAGGAGTCTGCTGTTGCCGCCTCCGCCGCTGATCGCGCCGACCCCGTCGAAGACCCGGCCGCCGGACGTGCCGTTGACGGTGAGGGAGGTGGCGGCGTGCGCGGGCAGGGCCGTGGACCCCACGAGGCCGCCGGCGGCCAGGACGAGGCCCGTGAGCACGGCCGTCGAGCCGCGCAGGCGGCGCAGCAGCCGTCCGAATGCTGACACGGTGTGTTCCTTTCACAGGTCGGGGGGCGCCCGTGGGGGGGCGGGTCAGTGCGTGCGGCTGGACGTCGCGAGCTGGAACTTCTGGTTGGAGCCGCCGGAGCAGGTCCACAGCTGGAGCGGCGTGCCGTTGGCGGTGGCGGCCCCGGTGACGTCCAGGCACAGGCCCGACTGGGCGCCGGTGACGGTGCCGTCGGCGTTCTGTGTCCACTGCTGGTTGGGCTGGCCGTTGCAGGTCCAGACGATGGCCTTGGTGCCGGAGGTGGTGCCCCGCCCGGAGGCGTCCAGGCAGAGGCGGCCGGTGCCGGAGTAGACGGTGAGTTCGCGGGCCGGAGTCTGTGTCCAGGTCTGGTTCGCGGCGCCGGTGCAGTCCCGGATCTGGGTCTGCGTCCCCGGTGTCGTGGAACTGCCGGGCACCTCCACGCACTTGCCCGCGCCGACCGCGCGCAGGGCGCCTGTCGTACCGCCTCCGCCGCCTGAGCCCGCCCCGTATCCGGCGGCGGTGATCGCGGCCTGGACGGCGTTCTCGGTGGCGTCGGAGGGGTAGCCCGACGTGACGGCGCCCTCGAAGAACTCGCCGACGCCGTTGGGGCTGTTGTCGCCGCCGGTGCCGAGCAGGATCGAGCTGTCGACCTTCATCGGCGAGTACCCGTTCGGCAGGGGGCCGGAGAAGGTGGTGGTCAGGCCGCCGCTCGCGCCGTTGCCGTACTTGAGGGTGAAGTTGGTGGTGCCGTTGTTCTTCAGCCACGCGCTGACGAACGGGTAGTGCACACCGGAGTTGGCCGGGTCCTTGTTGGAGCCGGTGTTCGTGTGGAACATGCCGTTCTCCAGGTCGGCCTCGACCCAGGGGCCGCTGCCGGTGCAGCCGTTGAACCAGCAGGCGGTGCCCCAGTAGATGGCGTTCATGGTGGCGTTGCCGGTGTCGGTGTGGGAGTTCTCGCCGCTGCCGTAGTCGAAGCAGCACCACTGGTTGGTGTAGTTCGACGACGTCACCATGTAGACGCCCTCGGGCTGGGCCCCGGTGGGGACGCCGCGCGCGTGGTCGATGCGGTAGCCGACGCCCTGGTTGACCTTGACGCCGAAGACCTGGTGCCCGGCGGCGGTCACGGGCAGCGCCATCGCGTCCGCGCCGACGTCGGCGCCGTTCGGTCCCGGCCCTTTCCAGTAGCCGCCCCAGGAGATCGGCATGTCGTTGTGCTGGGCGCTCTGGTCGTAGATCTTCGTGATCGTGCACGACGTGCCCGCGCAGAACGACACCTGGGAGGCGGCGTCCGCGTACCCGCCGGGGGCGAGCACCCCGATGTCGCGGTAGGTGTGGTCGGAGGCCCGCTGGATCTGGTAGAGCGGCCCGTTGTAGGACGCGAAGAGCGCTCTGGTGGTGGCGTGGGCGGTCACGCACGGCGTCCCGCCGGCGGCGTACAGGTCGCAGGGGAGCGACACGTCCGCCGTGGCGGCGGGCGGGGCGGTCGCGGACGCCGGTGCGCCGAGCGCCGCCACGGTCATCGCCAGGACGAGGAGGAGCACGTGCGGCCATCGCCTGCGTGGGCGGTCGCCTGCTGGTACGGGCATGGGAGCCCCCTTCGGGGTGCGGACGGTGTCAGCGGTAGCCGGCCGCGGTGATGTTGGTCTGGACGGCGTTGTCGGTCGCGTCCGACGGGTAGCCGGCGACGATCGCGCCCTCGTAGAAGGTGCCGGCGCTCAGGTTGGCGCCGCCGTCGGGCTTGCAGCAGTCGCCGCCGCTGCCCAGGACGATGGCGCCCTGTTTGCGCATCGGGCTGTACCCGCCCGGCAGCGCGCCGTCCCACAGGGTGGTGAGGCTGCCGGACTGGGCGTCGCCGCCCTTGAGGGCGAACCTCGACGTGCCGTTGTTCTTCAGCATCGCGGTGACGAACTTGCCGGTGAACGCCCGCTGTTTCGGGTTCCAGGACTTGCTGCCACCGGGGAACAGGCCCCATTCGAGGTCGGCCTGCACCCAGGGCCCGCGGCCCGCGCAGCCGCCGAACCAGCACTGGGTGCCGAAGTTGATGGCGTCCATGGCTCCGGCGGCGTCGGCCTTGCGGGTCGTCTCGCTGTTGCCGTAGTCGAAGCAGCAGCCGCTGTTGACGTGGGTGCCGCTGGTGACCATGTAGGCCCCCTCGGGCGCGGCGCCGGTGGGCACGCCCGTCAGGTGGCCGTCCCGCCAGTAGCTGTTGCCGGGGTTGATGTACAGGGAGTACGCCTTGGTGCCCCCGGCCGTCAGCGCCTCGGACGTGGCCTTCGCGGGGCTGCTCCGGGGTGATCCCGGGACCTGGGCCGAACCCTGGTACCAGAGGTCGTTGCCGCGTCCGGACTGGTCGCGGACGACCGTGATCACGCACGAGGTGCCCGCGCAGAACGTGTCCTGCGCCGCCGCGTCGGCGTAGCCGCCTGGTGCCCGTACGCCGATGTCCCGGGTGGCGTTGTCCGAGGAGCGTCTGACCTGGTAGAGCGAGCCGCCGTAGGAGCCGTAGAGCGCCCGGACGGTGCTGTGCGCGGCGACGCACGGGGTGCCGCCGGCGGCGTAGAGGTCGCAGGGTCCCGTTCCGGCGGCGGGCCGCGTGGTCGGCCAGGCCGGTGCGGTCGCCGACATCGCTGTCAGCAGGGCCGTGGCGCACAGGGCGGCGATCGCCGGCAGGGGTGGCCTTCGGCGGGAGGTGCGGGGTGGAGCGGATGGGGGCTGCATTCTGTTCCTCGACATCTGTGGAGAAGGCGACAGAGAGTGCCGTGAC
The DNA here is from genome assembly GCF_054880855.1 of Streptomyces sp. S6. Taxonomy (NCBI): domain Bacteria; kingdom Bacillati; phylum Actinomycetota; class Actinomycetes; order Kitasatosporales; family Streptomycetaceae; genus Streptomyces; species Streptomyces sp. S6. Next base: position 12,109 of record NZ_JBTYMC010000101.1, read on the forward strand.
GGTCCGCAGGGAGCCCTGAGACATCCCATGTCTCCTAGTGGTCCCACGCCCTCCGCGCCCTGTCAATACACATGTGTCGCCGCGTCAGAAACTTGATTCATCCCTTGTATTCGCTGGTCAGACCGGTGTGCGGGCACGCCGGGACCCGCGTCCGGCAGCGGCTGCCGGGCCGGACGCGGGGTGGTTCAGGGGCGGTCGAAGGGCGTCAGCGGCTCACCGCGTCCAGCGCTCGCACGGCCGCCGGCGGCCTGATCCAGCCCGCCGCGTCCGCGGCCCTGACGCCGGCCCGGAAGGCGTCCGCCATCTTCCGGTAGCCGTTGTCGTTGGGGTGCAGGGCGTCGGCGAGGTCCCGGGTGTTCAGCGCGCCCATGTCCACCAGGGCCACATGCTTCCCGGCGGCCTGCTGGGCCCGGACGATGCCGGGGATCTGGGCGTTGAACCCGGGCCGATGGGTCTCCTCACCCGGGCTGGTGGAGACGATGACGGTGCCGACGAGGACGGTCGCCTGGGGGGCGGCGCGGGTGATCCGGTCGATGAGCGCGCGCAGCCGGTCGGGGGCGGTCGGGATCTGGTAGTTGCCGTTCAGGTCGTTGGTGCCGATCTCCAGGGTGACCACGTTCGGCCGGTACCGGCCGAGCACGGAGTCCGCGATGCCGGTGATCTGGTCGATCCGCCAGCCGGAGTGGCCCTCGTTGTCCGGGTCGGCCATGGTGCCGTTGCGGCCCGACCCGACGAAATCGAGGGCATGCCCGTCGGACCTCAGCTGGTCCCACAGGTATCCCCGGTAGCCGTTCCCGGACGGGCTCGCGTAACCCCAGGTGATCGAGTCCCCGAGCGGCATCAGCCGCAGGGCGGTGGGCGGGGCGGCGGTGGTGGTGGCCGCCGACGCGGGCACGGCCGCGCCGATGCCGAAGACGGCCGCCAGGGTCACGGCCACGCAGGACAGGTGCTTTCTCATCATCGTTCCTCACTGGTGCGGGACAGTGGGTGGGGTGAACGGTGGTGCGAGTGCCGGTCAGCGGGGCATACCGCTTCTGATCATGCGCATGCCAATCACATATTCAGATGTGGGGTCGAACCGGTTGCGCCGTCGCCGCGGGAGTGGCGCTGACCATTCAAGAAGCGCAAGGAGTGCCGTGTTTCGCCGCAAGATTGCGGAAAGGTCTCGAAGGGAGACGCTGCTCCCGCGCTGACGCACTGTCAAGACTGTGGAGGCATTCACTGCCAACCTTGTCGCGGAATCGGTTCGACGACCCGGATTCCGGCGGGCAGGCGCCGAGCGGCGGACCCCCCGGCCCGCCGCTCCCGGCCGTCCTACGGCAGTCGCCAGTCCACCGGCGCGGCACCCTGCCCGACCAGCAGATCGTTCGCCCGGCTGAACGGACGCGAACCGAAGAAACCCCGGTCCGCCGACATGGGAGAGGGGTGCGCCGACTCGATCGCCGGGAGGTTCCCCAGCAGTGGCCGCAGATTGCGCGCGTCACGCCCCCACAGGATGGACACGAGCGGCTTGCCCCGCGCCGCCAGTGCCCGGATCGCCTGCTCCGTCACCGCTTCCCAGCCCTTGTCGCGGTGCGCGCCCGGCTTGCGCGGGGCGGTGGTGAGCGCCCTGTTGAGCAGCAGCACACCCTGCCGGGTCCACGGCGTCAGATCGCCGTTCGAGGGCCTCGCCGCCCCCAGGTCGGTGTGCATCTCCCGGAAGATGTTCTCCAGGCTTCCCGGCAGCGAACGCACCTCGGGCGCCACCGCGAAGCTCAGCCCGATCGCCATCCCCGGCGTGGGGTAGGGGTCCTGACCGACGATCAGGACGCGGACGTCGTCGAAGGGCTGCTGGAACGCCCGCAGGACGTTCGCCCCCGCCGGCAGATACGTCCTGCCCGCCGCTATCTCGGCCCGGAGGAAGTCGCCCATCGCGGCGATCCGTTCGGCCACGGGTTCCAGGGCCTTCGCCCAGCCCGCCTCAACAAGTTCGTCCAAAGGTCGTCGTGCCACAACCCGTCACCCTACTGGCAGACACCGACAGCCCGGCACGGACCAGGGGACTTCTCCCCGGGAACACCCTCCCACCAGGACAACTCGTCAAAAAATCACGCCGATCACGCCTGATCCCCACGTAACTCATCAGACAAATCCGGACGGATACCGTTCACCTGCACCCTCCCCGAACGGAGGAGCCCAGGAAACCAGTAACATGCGGCGCCATGAGCTCCCCCACTGGGCCCGCGTCCGGCCTGCCCGTACGAATGCCGCGCCCCCGTCAGCCCGGTCGGCACCGCCGACCCGAGCCCCTGGCGGCTCCCGAGGGCGCACCCGCGCTCGTCCTCGCGGTGCCGGGCACGCCCGGCGAAGCCACCAGGGGCCTCGCCGAGGAGATCGTGAGCATCGCCCGCTCCGAGCTGCCCGGCCTCGACGCGCGCATCGGGTACCTGGACGGGGACGACACCGAGTACCCGACCCTCCAGGCGATCCTCGCGCACGCCGCCGACGAGCGCACGGCGCGCTACGAGCAGGCGCTCGCCGCCGGGCTCGACGTCAAGCAGCCCGACGGGCCCGTCGCCGTCGTCGTGCCGCTGCTGGCCGGGCCGGACAGCGCGCTGCTGCGGCAGGTGCGGCAGGCCGTGATGGAGAGCAAGGTCGCCGCCGACCTCACCGACGTCCTCGGGCCGCACCCGCTGCTCGCGGAGGCGCTGCACGTGCGACTGTCCGAGGCGGGCCTCGCCCGTGCGGACCGGGCGCGCCTGTTCACCGTCGCGACCGCCGCGGACGGGATCATCCTCGCGTCCGTCGGCGGGGACGAGGCGGTACAGGCCGCCGGGATCACCGGCATGCTGCTCGCCGCGCGGCTCGCCGTGCCGGTGATGGCCGCGGCGCTGGACCAGGAAGGGTCCATCGCGTCCGTCGCCGAGCAACTGCGAGGCTCCGGGTCCCAGCAGCTCGCTCTCGCGCCGTACCTCATCGGGCCCGAGATCGACTCCGTCGTGGTCGAGGAGGCGGCGAAGGAGGTCGACTGCGCGGCTGCGGAGGCGCTGGGGCCGTACCCGGCGATCGGGAAGCTGGCGTTGGCCAAGTACACGACGGCTCTGGGGATCGCGCAGGCACCTGCGGTGCGTTAGCCGGGGGGCCGGGGAGGCTGCATGTCCGGAGGGTCCGTTTCCCTTGTGGGGGCGGGCCCTTTCGCCTATTGGGGTGCCGCTACGGGTTGTCCGGCGGGTGCGGGTGCGTGGTGGTTGCTCGCGCCCCGCGGCGGAGCCGCATGTTGATACAGTCCCGCGCCCCTGAAGGGCGTCGCCTGACGCGAGTCGGATTGGTCCGTCAGTCTTCTGATGTCCTTGGCGCACTCGTCCAGGGCCGTCAGGATGTGCCTCGCTCGCTGCTTGCGTGCACGCATCGGGTTCAGCGGGTGGAGCAGAGGGGCCACTGACATGCGGACCCGAGGCAGGAGTGTCTCCAGCTCAGCCGCCCTTGCCGCCGGGTCGGCGTGTTCGTCGCCTTCCGTGGTCTCCCGCACCCATGCCTGGGCCGCGTGCAGTGCCCGGCCGATCCATTCGTCCGTCACCCTGTTCGTCGTGATCGGGAGGACGAAGAGGACCGCCAGGGTCGCGGCCACGGCACCCAGGGCTGTTTCCGCCAGGCGGAGGGCGAGGAGGTCGGGGGTCAGGATGCCCAGGGCGCCGTAGAGGAGTTCTGCCAGCAGGGTCACCCACAGCATCATCCACGTGTACGAGACAGCCGCCGTGTAGAAGATCCCGAAAACGGCCGCTGTGAGGCCGAGGGCCGTCGGCACCGGTGCGCCGTTGATCGGGACGGCTATCAGCAGGCCCAGGGCGATGCCCGCGACCGTGCCCAGGACCCGGCGGAAGCCTCGGACCAGGGTTTCGCCTCGGGACGTGGTGTTGACGAAGATCCACCAGGTGGCGCCGACGGCCCAGTACCAGCGCTCCGGGGAGAGGGCCTGGCCGGCGAGGAGGGCGAGGGCGGCGGCGGTGGTGGCCTGGACGGACTGGCGGGAGGTGATGCGGGCCAGGCCGGGGACGGGGACGGCGGGCGGTGCGGGGAGGGCGCGTTCGTAGCACCAGAGGCCGAAGCGGACGGTGGACGCGGAGGCGAGGGCGAGCAGGACGGCGGCGTACAGCTCGGGGAGGTGCGCCGGGGTCGTCCGCAGGACCAGGGTGATGAAGAACGCCATGAAGGCGAAGACGCCGAGGGCGTGGCCGCGCGGGCCCCAGCGGCGGGCGTACACGCCGGCGCCGATGATCGCGAGGAAGGCGAGGGCGCGGGTGAGGGGGCGGTCGTGGACGGCGGCGGCGAGCGTGAGCACCGGGAGTCCGACGACGGGCAGCAGCGCGGTCGTGACGGCCTGACCCCGCACGCTTGCGTCCGTCACGGTGAACAGGGCGAGGAGCGCCGCGAGGCCGCCGGTGACGGCGGCGACGAGCGAGTGCCCGGCGACGGCGCAGGCCACGACCGCGAGCCCGATGCCGAGGACGGCCCGCGACGCGGCGCGCAGCCGCATCCGCCCCGGATCCGGAGCCGTGAACACCTTCCTCAGCACGTGGCACCCACCCCTTCGCCCCTCCCGGGCATGAGAAAGGCGCCGCGGGTCTCCGCAGCGCCATCGACGCACTCATCAGACCATCTGCGGCCCTTCTGGCTCAAGTGACCCCGAATAGGGTGGGCCATTGGTCCAGCCGAATGTTTCGGTACTGGTCCAAGGTGGGGCCAACGGACCATCGGGACGCCCGGGGCATACGGGGACGGCGGGTCGGGTAGGCCGAATCCGACCCGACCGAAAGGGACCCCATGAACCACCAGTCCGGCGGCGCTCTGCCGTCCGCGTTCACGGCCACCGGATCGTCGTCCTTCTTGGACTTCCTCGACGCGCAGGCCCCCGAACTGCTGCCCTCGCGCCGCACGCTCCCCCCGACGCCGGGTTTCGAGGCGCCACACGGCACGACGATCGTCGCCGCGACCTACGCGGACGGTGTGCTGCTGGCGGGCGACCGGCGGGCCACGATGGGCAACGTGATCGCGAACCGCGAGGTCGAGAAGGTGTTCCCGGCCGACGAGTACTCGGCGGTGGCCATCGCCGGCACGCTCGGCTTCGCGATCGAGCTGGTCCGGCTCTTCCAGCTGGAGCTGGAGCACTACGAGAAGATCGAGGGCACCGCCCTGTCCCTCGACGGCAAGGCCAACCGCCTCACCACCATGGTGCGCGGCAACCTGGGCATGGCCATGCAGGGCCTCGCGGTGGTGCCGGTCTTCGCGGGGTACGACGTCGACCGGGGCGAGGGCCGGATCTTCACCTACGACGTGACCGGCGGGCGTTCCGAGGAGTCCTCCGGCTTCGCCGCGACCGGCTCCGGTTCGGTGTACGCACGTGGTTCCCTGAAGAAGCTGTACCGGCCGGGCATGAGCGAGCGCGACGCGGTCACCGCAGTCGTCCAAGCCCTCTACGACGCCGCCGACGACGACTCCGCCACCGGCGGCCCCGACCTCTCCCGCCGCCTCTTCCCCCTCGTCTCCCTCGTCACCGCCGACGGCTTCCGGCTGCTGGACTCCGAGGAGGTCGCGGAGGTGTCGCGGACCGTGGTGAACGGACGGCACGAATCACCGGACGGGCCTCGGGCGCCGGTGCTCTGAGGGGGTGGCGAGGCTCCGGGGGCGGTGGGCTCGGACGCAGGGTTCTGAGCAGGTCGCGGGGCGTGAGCCGCAAGCGGCGGGCTGGCGGGCTGGCGGGCTGGCGGGCTGGCGGGGACAGAGTTCACGTCGCCCCGGAGGCCCCCCGACTGGGCCATTGGTACAGTCGGCGGCGATCATCAAGGCACCGGGAAGGCCGGCGGTATGGCGGTGGACGAGCTCGACACGCGCATCCTGCGGCTGCTGCTGGAGCAGCCCCGGACCAGTGTGCGGGAGTACGCGCGGATCCTCGGGGTCGCCCGGGGCACGCTCCAGGCGCGGCTCGACCGGCTGGAGCGGGACGGGGTGATCACCGGCACCGGTCCCTCCCTCTCCCCCGCCGCCCTGGGCCATCCGGTCCTCGCGTTCGTCCACATCGAGGTCACCCAGGGCCACCTCGACGACGTCGGCGACGCGCTGGCCGCCGTACCGGAGATCGTCGAGGCGTTCTCCATCACGGGCGGCGGCGATCTCCTGACCCGTGTGGTCGCCCGCGACAACCTCCACCTGGAGGACGTCATCCAGAAGCTGATCAGCGTCCCGGGCGTGGTCCGCACCCGCACGGAGGTCGCCCTGCGCGAGCGGGTGCCGTACCGGTTGCTGCCGCTGGTGGAGTCGGTGGGGCGCGCGGCGGCGAGGTAGGCATGGATGGCGTGCGGGGCGAGGCCGTTCCCGACGCATGCGTCCGCGTCGGCGTCACCGCGTTCCCCTGCCTTCCGGCCCCTCCCTTCACGGCGGTTGAGGGGAGGCCGCCGCATCTCGCCCTGGGCGGTGGGGAGTTCGCGCCGCTCTTCGAGGGGGTCGAGGGTCCGTTCCGGCGGGTTGCCGGGGGCGCCGGACGGGGAAACGGTCGCCGCCACGCAGCCCGCGCCATACGTGTCCCGGTGCCGTTACTTCCGGCGGCGGGGTTTGGGGCTCGCGGTCTTCCGGGCGAGCTTCTTGCCCCCGCCGGCCGCACCCTTCGCCGATGTACCCCTCACCGCCGCCCCCTTCGCCGTCGGCTTCCGTACCGGCGTCTTCCTCGCCGTCGGCTTCTCCTCCGGCTTCGTCCTGCCCCGCGTGCTGTTGGCGGTGCGACCTCGGACCACGCCGATGAAGTCGTCCACGAGGTCGGTCGTGGCCTCCTCCGGCCAGGAGAGGGCGACGGTGGAGCGGGGGGCGTCGGTGACGGTGCGGTAGGTGAGGTCGCGGCGGTGGTGGAGGCGGGCGAGGGACTGCGGGGTGATGAGGACGCCGATGCCGGCGGCGACGAGGTCGATGGCGTCGGCGGTGGTCTCGGGGCGCTCGAAGGCGGGTTCGCCGGGGAGTTCGGCCCAGTCGAAGACGTCGTCCATCGGGTGGATGACGGTCTCCTCGGCGAGGTCGGCGAGGGTGATCTCCTCGGCGGCGGTGACGAGGTGGTCCTTGGGGACGACCGCGACGGTCGTCTCCTCGTAGAGGGGGATCGCGCTGAACACCGTACGGTCGACCGGAAGCCGCACGAGCCCCGCGTCCGCCGTACCCGAACGCAGGACGTCGGACGCCTCGACGGAGGTCACCTGGAGCAGGTCCAGCGGAACCTGCGGATACCGCTCGCCCCAGATCCGCGCCCACTTGGCGGGGGTCGCACCGGGTACATAGGCGAGCCGAAAGCTGGGGGAATCCGCCGAGTCAGTCACGCCGCAAGGTTACCGGCTGTGGTCGGACCTCTGTCCGGTGGCGGATACCCTGGGCGTATGAAGTCGCACCAGACCGCCCAGACGTTGAAGCCCGCCACCGCGGCGAAGAAGCTGGGCGTGTACCTCCCCGCCACCCCTGCCGAATTCAAGGAGGGTGTCGTCTCCCGTGCCGAGCTGACCGAGCTCCAGGAGAACCCTCCGCAGTGGTTGCGGGAGCTGCGGCTGACTGGTCCGCACCCGCGTCCGGTGGTGGCCGCCCGGCTGGGTGTGTCGATCGCCGGGCTGGCGCGGGGTGGTGTCACGGAGGCGTTGACGACCGCCGAGATCGAGGCGCTGCGCGAGGAGTCGCCGGAGTGGCTGGAGAAGGAGCGGGCCACACAGGCGGAGGTCCGCAAGGAGGCGGCGCGCATCAAGAAGCGTGACGCGGACCGGGCGGCGCGGACGGGGCGGGAGCGCGACTGAGTGGGCCTGTTCTTCTGACCGAGCCTTGGGTGTGTCGCGGGGCGTCGGTGCTGTCGCTGCGGCGTCCGGGGCGATAGATGTGCCGTCGTGCGAAATCTTCCTTTTCTTCCCCGGTTCTCCGCTGGCCTTCTCCCTCCTCGCCGGGCGCTCGCCCGGTGGTGTCTGGCGGCTGTCGTGGCGCTGGGCGCGGTGGGGTGTTCGGGGGGCGGTGACGAGGGGGTCCGGGGGTCCGGGAGCGGGGGGACGGCGGCTGTCGTGCGGGTGCCGCAGGACGCGCCGTCGGTGCGGCGGGCCGTCGAGCTGGTGCGGGCCGGGGGGCTCGTGCTGGTGTCTCCGGGGGTGTACCGGGAGTCCGTGACGGTGGCGAAGCCCCGGGTCGTGCTGCGCGGCACGGACCGGGGCGGGGTCGTGATCGACGGGGAGTTCAAGCGGTCCAACGGGGTCACGGTGACCGGCGCGGGCTCGGTCGTCGAGAACCTCACCGTGCGCAACCACCTCGCGAACGGCGTCCTGTTCACCGGCGTGACCGACGAGCGGCTCCAGGCGGGCCGGGCCGGGGGTTCGGCGTACGACCCGCTGGACACGGTCAAGTTCCCGCCGCTGCACGGGTTCCGGGCGTCCTATGTGACGGCGTACAACAACGCCCTGTACGGGATCTACGCGTTCGACGCGCGCGCGGGGGTGATCGAGCGGTCGTACGCGTCGGGGCAGGCGGACTCGGGGATCTACGTCGGCCAGTGCCGGCCGTGCGACACGGTCGTGCGGGACAACGTGGTCGAGCACAACGCGGTCGGTCTGGAGGTGACGAACGCCTCGGAGCGGCTGTACCTGCTGGGCAACAGGGCGTCGCGCAACCGGGTCGGGCTGACGCTGAACTCCAACGACCTGGAGGCGCTGGGCCCGCAGCACGGCGCGGTGGTCGCGGGGAACGCGTTCACCGACAACAACGACGCGCGCAGCCCTGAGCAGGCGGACGGCGGTTTCGGGATCGGGATCGGGTCGGGGGGCGGCCGGCAGAACGTCGTGGAACGGAATCTGGTGACCGGCAACCGGGCGGCGGGTGTGGTGCTGGCCGACGTGCAGGGGTATCCGGCGCGGGACAACTCGGTGCGGGACAACCGGGTGTCGGGCAACGGGGCCGATCTGGTGCTGGCGACGGGGAACGCGGGCGGGAACTGTTTCGCGCGCAACGGGGAGTCGCGCAGGAGTCCGGGACTGCTGCCGGGGGCGGAGCTGTGCGGGGCTCCGGCGCCGACGGCCGCCGCCGCGCCC
>NZ_JBTYMC010000102.1:0-21150 GCF_054880855.1 Streptomyces sp. S6
TCCTTCGCGGCCGGTGGCCGGAGAGGGTGGCTGAGTTGGTGGGCACTCAACCGGCGTTCGTGGAGATTGGGCGCGCGGTGCTGGATCCGGGGGGCCCGCGGTGGCAGCGGCGACGTGCGGGCTCGCCGTCGTCGGCGACCGCACCGGCCTCGCCCCGCTGGACCCCGGCACCGGCACCCTGCTCGTCGCCTCCGCCGCCGTCGCCCTCCTCGGCCTCGCCGCCGACCTGTGGCGGCTGAAGACCCGGTTCCTGGTGATCGGGACGACCGTTTCGGCCGCGTTCGTGATCCCTTTCGGCGATATCGGCGCCCTGGGGGGCGTCGTTTCGGTCGCGTGGGTCGTTTTCGTCGCCCTGGCCTTCCGCAGCCTCGACCACGCGGACGGCGTCGCCGGGACGGCCGGTGTCGTCACCGCCTTCGGCGCCGGGGCCTGTGCCGCCGCCGAGGTGATGGACGGGCCCGCCGTCCTGCTGAGCGTCCTCGCGGCGGCCCTCACCGGCTTCCTGATGCACAACTGGCCGCACGCGCGCGTGGGGCTCGGTACGTGCGGCGCGCTGTTCACCGGGTTCCTGCCGGCCGCCGTCGCCGTCCAGGCGTGCGCGGGACGTGAACCGCTCACCGGCGCGGGCGTGCTCCTCGCGCTGACGGCGGTGGCGGCCCTGGATGTCGTCCTCGTGGCCCTCTCGCGCGCACGCGCCGGACGGCCGCTGCTCAGGCCGGCGCCGGACCACCTTGCGCACCGGCTGCGCCGCCTCGGGATCACGGCTCAGGGGAGCGTCGTCCTGATCGGCGCCGGGGTCTTCGCGGGGGTGCTGGTGGGCGTGCTCGCGCACGCGGGGTGGACGGGTGGGGCGGCGACGGTGTGGGTGGGGGCCGGTGCGGGAGGGGCTGTCGTGGGGTTGCTGCGGGTGCGCGTGTACGGGCCGCAGTCCGTGAAGGTGCGTGCGGCATGCCGCGGGGAGAGGCTGGGGAATCGGGCCCCCGGTTCACGGCGCCTCACCCTCGTCCGCCGTCTCGTCGGCCTGGGGCGCCTGGGGCGGCAGGGGGTTCAGGCCGCTGATGTCACCCCTGGGGCGCATGTCCAGAGGCCTCGGAGGCCGGAGTCTTCACAGGTCAGGGGCGGCATGCGTGTAAGGAACGGATAAGAGTTGAGCCCATCTGACTCAGCTCTGTTGACTCGGCTGGGCGGGTGATGCACACTTGAGCCTGTTCCACTCAAGTCAGCTGGAGGAAGATCAAAATGGCACGTGCGGTCGGCATCGACCTGGGCACGACTAACTCCGTCGTCAGCGTTCTTGAAGGCGGCGAGCCCACCGTCATCACCAACGCAGAGGGCGCCAGGACCACGCCGTCCGTCGTCGCCTTCGCCAAGAACGGCGAGGTGCTCGTCGGCGAGGTGGCCAAGCGTCAGGCGGTCACCAACGTGGACCGGACCATCCGTTCCGTGAAGCGCCACATGGGTACGGACTGGAAGATCGAGCTCGACGGCAAGGTCTTCAACCCGCAGCAGATGTCCGCGTTCATCCTGCAGAAGCTGAAGCGCGACGCCGAGGCGTACCTGGGCGAGAAGGTGACCGACGCGGTCATCACCGTCCCCGCGTACTTCAACGACTCGGAGCGCCAGGCCACGAAGGAGGCCGGCGAGATCGCGGGCCTGAACGTCCTGCGCATCGTCAACGAGCCGACGGCCGCCGCCCTCGCGTACGGCCTCGACAAGGACGAGCAGGTCATCCTGGTCTTCGACCTCGGTGGCGGCACGTTCGACGTCTCGCTCCTGGAGATCGGCGACGGCGTCGTCGAGGTGAAGGCCACCAACGGTGACAACCACCTCGGTGGTGACGACTGGGACCAGCGCGTCGTCGACTACCTGGTCCAGCAGTTCAAGTCGGGCCACGGCGTGGACCTCGGCAAGGACAAGATGGCCCTCCAGCGCCTGCGCGAGGCCGCCGAGAAGGCGAAGATCGAGCTGTCGTCGTCCTCCGAGACGTCGATCAACCTGCCGTACATCACCGCCTCCGCCGAGGGCCCCCTGCACCTCGACGAGAAGCTGACCCGCGCGCAGTTCCAGCAGCTCACCGCGGACCTCCTGGAGCGCTGCAAGACGCCGTTCCACAACGTCATCAAGGACGCCGGCATCTCCCTCAGCGAGATCGACCACGTCGTCCTCGTCGGTGGCTCCACCCGCATGCCCGCCGTCGCCGAGCTCGTCAAGGAACTGACCGGCGGCCGTGAGGCCAACAAGGGCGTCAACCCGGACGAGGTCGTCGCGATCGGCGCCTCCCTCCAGGCCGGTGTCCTCAAGGGCGAGGTCAAGGACGTCCTGCTGCTCGACGTCACCCCGCTGTCCCTCGGCATCGAGACCAAGGGCGGCATCATGACGAAGCTCATCGAGCGCAACACCACGATCCCGACCAAGCGCTCCGAGATCTTCACCACCGCCGAGGACAACCAGCCCTCCGTCCAGATCCAGGTCTACCAGGGCGAGCGCGAGATCGCGGCGTACAACAAGAAGCTCGGGATGTTCGAGCTGACCGGTCTGCCGCCCGCCCCGCGCGGTGTCCCGCAGATCGAGGTCTCCTTCGACATCGACGCCAACGGCATCATGCACGTGACCGCGAAGGACCTCGGCACGGGCAAGGAGCAGAAGATGACCGTCACCGGCGGCTCCTCGCTGCCGAAGGACGAAGTCGACCGCATGCGCCAGGAGGCCGAGCAGTACGCGGACGAGGACCACAAGCGCCGCGAGGCCGCCGAGGCCCGCAACCAGGGCGAGCAGCTCGTCTACCAGACCGAGAAGTTCCTCAAGGACAACGAGGACAAGGTCCCCGGCGAGATCAAGACCGAGGTCGAGGCCGCGCTCGGCGAGCTGAAGGAGAAGCTCAAGGGCGACGACACCGCCGAGATCCGCACCGCCACCGAGAAGGTCGCCGCGGTCTCCCAGAAGCTCGGCCAGGCCATGTACGCGGACGCGCAGGCGGCGCAGGGCGCGGCCGGTGCGGAAGGCGCGGCGGGCGCGGGCGCCAAGGCCGACGACGACGTCGTCGACGCCGAGATCGTCGACGACGAGAAGCCCAAGGGCGGTGCCGCGTGACGGAGGAGACTCCGGGCTTCGAGGAGAAGCCCGACGTCCCCTCCGGCGCCGACGACGCCGAGCCGAAGGCCGCCCCCGAGAAGGAGGCGGCCCCGGCCGGGGACGCGAACCAGACCGCAGGACTGGTGGCTGAGCTGGACCAGGTGCGCACCGCTCTCGGCGAGCGCACCGCCGACCTCCAGCGCCTCCAGGCCGAGTACCAGAACTACCGCCGCCGGGTCGAGCGGGACCGCATCGCGGTCAAGGAGATCGCCGTCGCGAACCTCCTGACCGAGCTGCTGCCCGTCCTCGACGACATCGGCCGCGCGCGGGAGCACGGCGAACTCGTCGGCGGATTCAAGTCCGTCGCGGAGTCGCTGGAGACGACAGCCGCCAAGATGGGGCTGACGCAGTTCGGCAAGGAGGGCGAGCCCTTCGACCCGACGATCCACGAAGCGCTGATGCACTCGTACGCGCCGGACGTCACCGAGACGACGTGCGTGGCGATTCTCCAGCCCGGGTATCGGATCGGCGAGCGCACCATCCGCCCCGCGCGGGTGGCCGTCGCCGAACCGCAGCCCGGCGCGCAGACCGTCAAGGCCGAGGACGAGGCCGACGACGAGAAGGACAACGGCCCTGAGAAGGGCTGACGCAGACGACGAGCGGAAGGGGGCACGTCGAGGATGAGCACCAAGGACTTCATCGAGAAGGACTTCTACAAGGTCCTCGGCGTCCCCAAGGACGCCACCGAGGCCGAGATCAAGAAGGCGTACCGCAAGCTCGCGCGCGAGTTCCACCCGGACGCCAACAAGGGCAACGCCAAGGCGGAGGAGCGCTTCAAGGAGATCTCCGAGGCGAACGACATCCTCGGGGACCCCAAGAAGCGCAAGGAGTACGACGAGGCGCGCGCCCTGTTCGGCAACGGCGGCTACCGCCAGGGCCCGGGTGCGGGCGGCTCGTTCAACTTCGACCTCGGTGACCTCTTCGGAGGCGGCCAGGGCGGTGGCGGCCAGGGCGGCTTCGGCGGCGGCATCGGGGACGTCTTCGGGGGCCTGTTCAACCGGGGCGGCACGACCGCGGGCCGCACCCAGCCCCGGCGCGGGCAGGACATCGACACCGAGGTGACCCTCAGCTTCACCGAGGCCATCGAGGGGGCGACCGTCCCGCTGCGCATGACCTCCCAGGCCGCCTGCAAGGCGTGTTCCGGCACCGGTGACAAGAACGGCACGCCGCGTGTGTGCCCGACCTGCGTCGGCACCGGACAGGTCGCGCGCGGCTCGGGCGGCGGCTTCTCGCTCACCGACCCGTGCCCCGACTGCAAGGGGCGCGGCCTGATCGCCGAGCAGCCCTGCGAGGACTGCCACGGCAGCGGCCGGGCCAAGTCCTCGCGGACGATGCAGGTCCGCATCCCCGCGGGGGTGACGGACGGGCAGCGCATCCGGCTGCGCGGCAAGGGCGGCCCCGGTGAGCGGGGCGGCGCGGCGGGCGACCTCTACGTCGTCGTCCATGTCGGAAGTCACCCCGTCTTCGGGCGGAAGGACGACAATCTGACGGTGACCGTGCCGGTCACGTTCGCGGAGGCGGCGCTCGGCGGGGAGATCAAGGTGCCCACCCTGGGCGGGCCCGCGCTGACGCTGAAGCTGCCGCCGGGCACGCCCAACGGGCGCACGATGCGTGCGCGCGGGAAGGGCGCGGTCCGCAAGGACGGCACCCGCGGGGATCTCCTGGTCACCGTCGAGGTGAGTGTCCCGAAGGACGTGACGGGGAAGGCTCGTGACGCACTGGAGGCGTATCGCGAGGCGACCGCGGGTGAGGACCCGCGGGAGGAGCTGTTCGAGGCCGCGAAGGGAGCATGAGAGTGATGGACGGCCGCCGGCGCAACCCGTACGAACTGACCGAGGAGACCCCGGTCTACGTCATCTCGGTGGCGGCCCAGCTCTCCGGTCTGCACCCGCAGACCCTGCGGCAGTACGACCGTCTCGGCCTGGTCTCCCCGGACCGCACGGCCGGGCGGGGCCGCCGCTACTCGGCCCGTGACATCGAACTGCTGCGTGCCGTGCAGCAGTTGTCGCAGGACGAGGGCATCAACCTGGCCGGCATCAAGCGGATCATCGAACTGGAGAACCAGGTCGCCGCGCTCCAGTCCCGGGTGACGGAGCTGGAGTCGGCGCTCGACGGCGCCGCCGCGGCGATGCAGCAGCGCGAGGCCGCGGTGCACGCGTCGTACCGGCGGGATCTGGTGCCGTACCAGGAGGTGCAGCAGACCAGTGCGTTGGTGGTCTGGCGGCCGAAGAAGCCGAAGGACTGAAAACCGCCTTCAGCGGGACGAATGCCTTCGAAAGGGCCCGGAGTCTGTGACTCCGGGCCCTTTCGGGCTTCTCAAGTGGCGAGCGTGTGAAGGGAGTTGGAGATGCGGGGGAGTCGTCTCCATGTGTTGTTGTCACTTCAGCGCAGTGTGATGTTGCCATCTCGTTAAGTGATTCTTCTTGACTGTGTGGGAGCGGGCCGCGTTGTCTTTGGGACATCTGGGTCCAAGTAGTCGTACCCGCTCCGGAACGTCACCTGAAGTGAGCCCTCGCATGCGTCGTATCTTCATACCCGTCGTCGCCACCACGATGGCCGTCTCGCTCGCCGGATGCGGGATGCTCGACGCGACGGGGGAATCGGCCGACGCGACCCCGACGAAGGGCAACGACCTCACGGTGGGCGTGCTCATGCCGGAGAAGACCAACACCCGGTACGAGCAGTTCGACTACCCCATCATCAAGGCGAAGATCGCCGAGCTCACGGACAAGCAGGGCCGGACGGTCTACGCGAACGCGGCGGCGAAGGCGGCGACGCAGGTCCAGCAGATGGAGAAGATGATCAGCGACAAGGTGGACCTGATCCTCCTCGACGCGGTCGACTCCAAGGGCATCGCGAGCACCGTGGAGAAGGCCAAGGACGCGGGCATCCCCGTCATCGCCTACGACCGGCTCGCCGAGGGGCCGATCGCCGCGTACGTCTCCTTCGACAACGAGCTGGTCGGGCAGGTGCAGGGGCGCACGCTCGTCGAGGCGATCGGCAACGCCAGCACCTCCGACAAGATCGTGATGATCAACGGCTCGCCGACCGACCCCAACGCGGGGCAGTTCAAGGCGGGCGCGCTCGGCGAGATCGACGGGCGGGTGACCATCGCGGCCACCTACGACACCGACGAGTGGAGCCCGGATCTCGCGCAGTCCGAGATGGAGCAGGCGATCCGGAAGATCGGCAAGAACAACATCGCGGGGGTGTACTCGGCGAACGACGCGATGGCCGGGGGCGCGCTGAAGGCGCTGGAGGACGCGGGCGTCAACAAGCTGCCGCCGATCACCGGGCAGGACGCGGAGCTGTCGGCCGTGCAGCGGATCCTCAGCGGGAAGCAGTACATGACGGTCTACAAGCCGTACCCGGAGATGGCCGCCGCCGCCGCGGAGATGGCCGTCGCCAAGATCCAGGGCAAGTCCGTCATGTTCGACTCCCTGACGCGGGACCAGGTGGACAGCCCGACGGACAAGAAGATTCCGGCGCAGTTGGTGACGGTGGTCGCGATGACCAAGGACAAGGTGAAGTCGACGGTCGTGGCGGACGGGATCTATACGGTCGCGCAGATCTGCACGCCGAAGTTCGAGTCGGATTGTCAGGCGGTCGGTCTCAAGTAGTACGGGGTCACCAGCCCATCAGGGGCTTCATGGGGATCACCAGGCCGTCCGGTGCGTGTGCCGCCGGCGTCGTCGCCATCCAGTTCGCCGGGTCGCGGTCGCCGGTGACCCGTAGGCCGGTGACCTTCGCGTTCAGGGGGACGTCGTACCAGAGCTCCACCTCGACAAGGGAGTGGCCGCCGATCGAGATGGAGTCGTGCTGGCGGCGTACGGCCATGGCGAAGCTGTCGGGGCGGGCGGCGCGGCCGGTGACGCCCTCCAGGCGCTGGTCCCGTACCGCGTAGGTGTGGAAGTCGGCGCTGGGGTTGTCCACGCGGAGCCGGGCGGAGCAGAACTGGCCGGAGGGGGCGGCGTCGCTGTGGGTGCCGGTGACGCCGGGGATGCCGCAGCGCAGGGAGAGGACGGTGAAGACGAGGTGGCCGTCCTGGTGGGGGCGGGAAGGGGGTTGGGTGGGGGCGGCGGGGGTGGTGGCCTCGGGTGAGGTGCTGCTGGGGGAGCCTGTGTCGCAGCTGGTGGTGAGGAGGAGGGTGAGGAGGGCCAGGGGGAGGGTTACGGGTCGTGCGCCTCGGTTCGCCATACCGGGGATTGTGGGGGGTGGGGAGGGGGCGGCGGTACTACGGGGCGCACTTCGCCGGTACTACGGGACGTCCCTCGCCGGTACTACGGGTCCACACGGAGTGCAGGCGCTCTCCCAGGGCATGGTGGACCCGGCCGGACGGGGAGCGTCCGGCCGGGTCTCCCGGGTGAGCGGCAACCCGGGGTGCAGCGGTTCCACGATGCCTTGAGTGGGTACGGTGCACCACCGTCAGCTTGTTGCAGTGCGAGGGGCGGAGGCGGGTCGAAACGGCCACATACCGGGGGATTTCAGGTCGCTCGGCCAGCGGCGCCGTGTTGCGGAGCCGGGCGGACGCCCCGCATAGTTGCGCTGCGGAAGAGCGAAGTGCGGGGGTGGGATGGACGATGACCGGGCACGGGACGGAGGACCATCCGCACGGTGCCGACCGGCTCTGCGAGGCCGGTGACCGCGTCTACTCCCGTGCCGTGCGCCGTGGCCGGATCCCGCGCGCCGACGCCGGACAGGCGCCGTGCCTTCTCGAACTCGCCCTGCTCCACCCCGATCCCGACGACATGGACTGGCTCGTCCCCACCGCTCCGCAGGAGGTCATGACCCGCCTGCTGCACGGCCTGTACGACGAGGTCAGCGCGAGCCGGCGACGGATGGGCGCGGCGGTCGCCGCCTTCGAGTGGTACGCCGGACTCGGCGGTCCCGTCAGCGTCTCCGGCGAGGGCATGGCGTTGCGCGTGCTGGACGGGGCCTCCCGGATCCAGGCGGCGCTGGACGAGGCGACCGACGCGTGCACGACCGAGGTGCTGACCGTCCAGCCCGGCGGCATCCGGCGC
This sequence comes from Streptomyces sp. S6, assembly GCF_054880855.1. NCBI lineage: Bacteria > Bacillati > Actinomycetota > Actinomycetes > Kitasatosporales > Streptomycetaceae > Streptomyces > Streptomyces sp. S6. The sequence continues at coordinate 8,154 of NZ_JBTYMC010000102.1, forward strand.
GAGCACGAGCTCTCCGAGGGGCTGCACCGCGCAATGTCCTTGCGGGCACGCGGAGTTCGGATGCGCGACCTGTACAACCACGTCGCCCGGCACGGCCAGGGCCTGCTGACTTACCTGGACCTGATGGGGGACGCCGTCGAGGCGCGCACCCTCGACGAGGTCACCGACCGGCTCATGGTCTTCGACCGCGCCGTCGCTTTCATCCCCGCCAACCCCGACCGCACCATGGCCCTCGAACTGCGCCACCCCGCCCTCATCACCTATCTCGTCACCGTCTTCGAACGCCTCTGGCGCCTGGCGATCCCCCTCGCCGCACCCATCCCCGCCCCCACCGTCGAGGGCGTCTCCCACCGGGAGCAGTCCATCGCCGCGCTCCTCGCCGAGGGGCATCAGGACGCCGTCATCGCCGAGCGGTTGGGCATCAGCGTCCGCACCTGCCGGGCCCATATCGCCCGGCTCTCCGAGACGTTGGGCGCCGCCAGCCGCACCCAACTCGGCGTGCGCATCGCCCAGGCCGGGCTGCTCGGGGGCGGCGAGGCGTATCGGAGCGGGGTCACTCTTCCCGGCCAAGGATTCCCGACTGGCCGATGAGGTAGCCGAGTTGGGCGCGGCTGTCGCTGCCGAGGGTGGTGGCGAGTTTGGCGATGTGTTCGCGGGCGGTGCGGATGTTGAGGCCGAGGCGGTCGGCGATGACTGCGTCGGTGTGGCCTTCGACGAGGAGGGCGGCGATGGCGCGTTGGCGGGGGGTGACGCCGCTGAGGGAAGGGTGGTGGACCGTTTGGGGGTGCATGGGGGTGGCGAGGCGCCAGAGGCGGTCGAAGGTGGTGGCGAAGTGGTTGACGAGCGCCGGGTGGCGGACCTCCAGGGCGATGTCGCGGTCGTAGTCGACGGGGACGAAAGCGACCGTCCGGTCGACGACGACGAGGCGGTCGGTGACCTCGTCCAGAGTGCGGACCTGTACGTCACCGTCGAGTTGTTCGGCATAGCCGAGCACGCCGGGGGAGTGGCGTTGGGTGTGCTGGTAGAGCGTGCGGATCCGGCCGCCCCGGTCGAGCAGGGCCTGGTCCCGCCGCAGAGAGGCGGACCGCGCGAGTTCCTTGCGTTCGACGCTGTGTGTGGCGACGCGCGGTTGGATGGACAGCATCTCGTCGGTGGCCCCGAGGATCGCCTCGTCGAGACCTTGATTGATCCGCTGGGAGCCGCTCAGGACCCGCAGGGCGGTGCCTTCGTACGTCTTCGGCGTCGTCGGAGCTTCGATCCGCAGCAACGGCTCGAAGGAATCGACCAGTTCGGCCTCCCGGCGCCGCTCCGCCGCGATCCGGTCCTCGGTGAAACGCAGCAGGCGATGCAGGGCGACCGCCGGGGCGACCGGCTCAAGTCGCTCCAGATCGTCAGGAGTTGGGTGCAGCAGGCCGAACTGCACGAGACATGGCGCCGGTTGGGCGTCACTCGCCGTTACCCAGCCTGTCCGCAGGGCGCGGCTGTACAGCTCCGTGCCCGCGTCGCACAGCTTCTCCGCGCCGTGTTCCTGGTGGCTCACCGGGTATCGCCGTCCTCGTCCAGGATGCCGGACCGGGCGATGAGGTAGCCGAGTTGGGCGCGGCTGTCGCTGCCGAGGGTGCCGGCGAGTTTGGCGATGTGTTCGCGGGCGGTGCGGACGTTCATGCCGAGGCGGTCGGCTATGACCGCGTCCGTGTGGCCCTCGACCAGGAGTCCGGCGATGGCACGCTGGCGGAGGGTGACCGTGTCGGTCACCGGGTGCTCCCTGGCGGGTTCGGGGTAGAGAGGGGTGGCGAGGCGCCAGAGACGGTCGAAGGTCGTCGTCAGGTACTTGACGACGGACGGGTGCCGGACCTCCACGGCCAGGCTGTTGTCGTCGCTCGCCGGGATGAAGGCGACGGTGCGGTCGACGGCGATCAGGCGGTCCGTGACCTCGTCCAGCGTGCGGCAGGACGTGTCGCCGTGCAGCCGTTCGTACAGTGCCCGGATCGAGGGCGCGGTGCGCATCGTGTGCTGGTAGAGGGTGCGGATGCGGCAGCCCCGGTCGAGTGCCGTCTGGTCCCGCAGGACCGACACGGCGCGGGCCGTCTCCGCGACGGTGCCGTGCAGGTTCATGTTGGGCTGGATGGTCAGGATCTCCATGGTGGCCTCCGCCATGGCGTCCGTGATGGCCTGGTTGATCCGGGCCTTGCTGCTGAGCAGGGTGATGGCCGGGGTGCCGGCCACCGCCAGGTCCGCGTCGATCCGCACCAACTTCTCGAACGTCTCGGCCAGTTGCTCCTCCCGCTGCCGCTCGTCCGCGATGCGCCGCGCCGATCGTCGGAGCATGCGGTGCAGGGCGAGTGTGGGGGAGACCGGCTCCAGTCGGGTCAGGTCGTCCACGGCGGGGTGCAGCAGGCCCATGTCGACCAGGCATGGGGCCGTCTGCGCCTGTGCCGCCGGGATGTTTCCCTCGTCCAGCGCGCGTTCGTACAACTCTGCTCCCGATGCGCAGAGTTCCTCCACGCCGTGGGGTGGGTGGAGGGCTGTCATCTTTCGGTTTCCTTCTGCTTGAGGATGCCCGACTCGCCGATGAGGTAGCCGAGTTGGGCGCGGCTGTCGCTGCCGAGGGCGGTGGCGAGTTTGGCGATGTGGACGCGGGCCGTGCGGATGTTGAGGCCGAGGCGGTCGGCGATCACGGCGTCGGTGTGGCCCTCGACGAGGAGGCGGGCGATGGCGCGCTGGCGCGAGGTGATGGCGCCCGGTGAGGGGTGCGGGACGGCCTCGGGGTGCATGGGGGTCGCCAACTGCCAGAAGCGGTCGAACGTGATCGTGAAGTACTGGATCAGCGCCGGGTTGCGCACCTCCAGGGCGAGGGTGCGTTCCTTGTTCGCCGGGATGAAGGCGACCGCGCGGTCCACGATGATGAGCCGGTCGGTGACTTCGTCGAGGGTGCGGGCCTGGACGTCGCCGCGCAGATGTTCGTACCGTGCGACGACCGCGGGCTTGTGGCGCTGGGTGTGCTGGTAGAGCGTACGCAGCCGGCCGCCCCGGTCGAGCAGGGCCTGATCGCGCTCCAGCGAGGCGGCCCGCGCCGCGTCGCTCATGGTGGGGGCGTCGGGCTGGACCGCGAGGATCTCTCCGGTGACGTCGGCCATGGCCGCGGAGATGGCGAGGTTGATCCGGCCGAAGCCGTCCAGTGGCCGGATCCCCGAGCCGTCCGTGCTGCCGCCGTCCGGCCCGGCCAGGGTCAGCAGCGGTTCGAACGTCTCCGCGAGCCACTCGCTGTGCCGGCGGTGGTGGGCGATGGCGTCGTCGGCGGAGCGCAGCAGCCGGGTGAGGACGAGGGCGGGAGGCACCGGCCGCAGCAGGAGGGCGTCCTCGGGGTCCGGACGCAGCAGTCCGGTGCCGGCGAGACAGGGCAGCGCCTCGGCCTCGCGGGCCGGCACCTGTCCGTCCCGTAGCGCCCGGCCGTAGAGCGCGAGGACCGCCTCGCACGGCTCCTCCACTCCGTGAGATGAGTGCGGTGCCGTCATACGGCGGTCTCCTCCAGTCTCAGGATTCCGGGATCTGCGGTCGGCTGTGGTGACTTCGCGACGTTACCCCGGGCCAGGTGGACGGCTGCGCGGGGCGCCTGGTGAGCGGAGTGCGTCGAGGGGCGGCTCCGGACGAGGGCCCTCGGTGTGGTGACGGCGCGCTGCGGCCCGCACATCACCGCTCCCGGTCCAGGAATCTGGACTGGGCTATGAGGTAGCCGAGTTGGGCGCGGCTGTCGCTGCCGAGGGCGATGGCGCGTTGGCGGGGGGTGACGCCGCTGTGGGAGGGGTGGTGGACCGTTTGGGGGTGCATGGGGGTGGCGAGGCGCCAGAGGCGGTCGGTGACCTCGTCGAGGGTGGGGGCCTCGACGTCTCCCCCCAACTGCTCGTAGCGGGCCAGGGTTTCGGGTATGTGGCGCTGGGTGTGCTGGTAGAGGGTGCGGATGCGCCTGCCCCGGTCCAGGCCGCTGAGCAGCCGGATGCCGAACGCGTCCGTCGTCCCGTTGTCCGGCACGACGAGGGCGAGGAGCGGTTCGAACGTCTCCGTCAACCGCGCGCTCTGCCTGCGGCGTTCGGCGATGTCGTCGTCGGCCGCGCGCTGGAGGCGGGCCAGGGCGACGGCGGGGGGCACCGGCTTCAGCCGGTGTGCGTTCGCCAAGTCGGTTTGCAGCAGGCCTGCTTCGATGAGGCAGGGCAGCAACTCAACTTTCCCCGCTGCGACTTGGCCCTCACGCAGTGCCCGGGTGTACAACTCCAGGCCCGCCTCGCACAGTTCCTCCACTCCATGGGGCGGGTGCGGCACCGTCATGTGTCGGCCTTCCTTCTGCTTCAGGAGTCCGGGCCCGCCGGTGAGGTGGCAGGGGCGGTTGCGTCTCGCGATGGGTCCGCGGGTGGCCCGGGGCTTCGTGCCGGGACGTTCCGTGATCACGGCGTCCGTACGGCCTTCCGCCAGGAGTGCGGCGATGGCCCGTCGGCGGGGTGCGACACCGTCGTACGAAGGCTGCCGGGCGGTCTCGGGGTGCAAGCAGGTGGCCGACCGGAGGCCGAACGCCGTCGCCGGGTGGGCGAGCGGGGGGTGATGTCGTCTTTTCGGGGTCATCGTAGGGTCGGCGCCGGTCGGCGCCGGTCGGCGTGGAGGTGGTGGGGTGGTTCCGGGCCAAGGCGCAGAAGTGTGTGTCGCCCTCCTTATTTCCTCCCGCAGCGTCGTGGGACTTACTTTTCTCAGCCTCAATGCTCCCGGTCCAGGATGCCCGATTGGGCGATGAGGTAGCCGAGTTGGGCGCGGCTGCCGCTGCCGAGCGAGGTGGCCAGCTTGGCGATGTGAGCGCGACAAGTCCGTACGTTCATCCCGAGACGGCGGGCGATCGCCTCGTCGACATGCCCCTCCACCAGCAGTTTGGCGATCGAGTACTGGATCTCGGTGATGCCGTCGGAAGCGATTTCGTACGGTGTGCCGCCGGTCAGGGGAACCGCGCGGTTCCACATGAACTCGAAGACCTTGACCAGGTACCGGATCAGGCCGGGGTGTCGTAGTTCCAGGGCTACCTGCTGATCGTCGCGGGTTGGGATGAAGGCGACAGTCTCATCGCAGATGATCAACCGCTCCACAAGCTCGTCGATGGTGCGGTATTCGGCCTTGCCGTCTGCCAGCTGTGCGGCGTAGGCGAGCTGACTGGGGGCATAGCGGGCGGTGTGCTGGTACACCGTACGGATCTGCACCCCTCGTTCGATCATCGGCCGATCGCGTTCCATCGCCTGGATGAGGCTTCGCTCAGTGAGGAGCCGGTCGCTGGGCTGGACGGTGAGCATCTCCGTACGGCACTGGGCGGTGGCCATGTCCAGCGCGGCGTTGATGCGTTTTCCACCCTCCAGTACGGCAATGGAGTCGCTGGGGGAGACGATCTGGGTGTTCAGGGACATGAAGGGTTCGAACAGGTCTGTCAGCTGGATCACCGAACGGCGCCGCTCGGCGATCTCGTGCTCCAGAGGAGCGAGCTGACGCGCCAGGGCCGCTCCAGGAGAGATGGGCCGCAGCCAGTCAGGATCGTTCGGATCGGGGTGGAGCAGGGAAAACTCCATCAGGCAGGGAACGGCTTCGGCGTCCGCGCGCGCGATGCGCCCCGTGCGTAGAGCGGCGGCGTAAAACCTGCTTCCCTCCTCACACAGGTTGGTCATCGAGTGGGGATGTGTCGCTTTTGCGCTATTCATCTCCAAATCTCCACCCCCCAGGGTCCTGAATGTGCAGGAACATGATGCATCGATTGTGTGGCCATCACGTGCCTGAATGAGCCATCGTCGTACTCGACGGGGGAACAAGGGGATCTCAAGTAAGGATGAAGCCGACAATGCGTAACAGAGCGCTTCGCGCGATACTTGTCGCCGCTTTCTCCGCCGTCGCAGTCCTGGGTGTGCTGGGAGGCTTCAGCGGGAGGTCGGTCGACACTCGAGCGAACAGCGCTTGGCCGTCCGTGGCGGTGAACGCGATCGATACGGTGGTGGATGGCGCACCGGCGGATTCTCCTGCCGACGGTAGTGGAGTCTGACATGACCACCCCACCCGACGACCGCTCCTTCCGCCGCGAAATGGCCACCGCCTACCGCTCCGGCTGGCACTTCATCGACCTGGTCACCGCCATCCCCCACAACGGTGACTCGCTGATGGTGACAGTGTTCGGCGAGCCGGTGGTGGTCACGCGGGACGAGGACGGCGACGTGCGGGCGTACCGGTGCCTGCGGCGCCCCCGTGGAGCGCCGCAGCCGGTGCAGTGTGCCATCCGGTACGGAATGATCTTTGTGAACCTCGATCGACGAGACCACAGGCTGACGGACGCGGAGCCCCCCACCTCGCGGACCATCTCAGCCACCCCCCGCAGTGCCTGACGCGATTCCCCCGTCGTAAAAGATCGCTCAGGTGCTTCCCCCCGCAGCGGCGTCACCGTGACCTGAACACGGTGACGCCGCTGTGTTTTCGCATGACATCTCATGACATACGACGATCCCCCGGTTGGCCGGAAAGCGCCCCTCCAGCCTCTGGAGTCACCCCCGCCCCATGGCCCGCGTCAGTGTGATCTCGATCACCACGCGTTCGGGGTTCGGTGACGGCGTCCTCCCGTACCGCTCGGCGTAGCGCCGCTCGGCGTCGGCCACCCGCTCCGGCTCGGTGCGGACGACGGCCACCCCCTCCAGCGTCGCCCAGCGCGCCCGGTCCACCTGGCAGACGGCGACCCGCGCCCCCTCCTCCCCGGCGGCCAGCACGTTCCGCACCTTCGTGCTGGTCCGGCTGGCGATCACCCGTGCGAGCCGGCCGTCGGGGTCGTACGTCACGCCTACGGGTACGACGTGCGGGGTGCCGTCCGGTCGTGGTGTCGTGAGGGTGCACAGGTGGTGTTCGCGCCAGAACGCGACGTACGCGTCGTCCGGCGCGTCCAGGTCTTGGGGGTATGCGGCCATGGCGTGAATGTAACCGGTCCCGCCGTTTCCCCTCCCCGGCTCACCTTGAGTGGAATAGACTCAACTTTATGGACGTTGCTCAAGTCAGCAACATTCGGAGCCCGTAGTACCCGTAGGACGCAAGGAGGAGACCCCGACCGTGGACGCAGAGCTGACCAACCGGAGCCGGGACGCGATCAACGCGGCGAGCAGCCGTGCCGTGTCCGAGGGGCACCCCGACCTCACCCCCGCACACCTGCTCCTGGCTCTGCTCGCCGGGCAGGACAACGAGAACATCACCGACCTGCTCGTCGCCGTCGAGGCCGACCAGGCCGCCGTGCGCCAGGGGGCCGAGCAGGTGCTCGCCTCCCTCCCAAGGGTGACGGGGTCGACGGTGGCCCCGCCGCAGCCGAGCCGTGAACTGCTCGCCGTGATCGCGGACGCCCAGAGTCGCGCCGCCGACCTCGGGGACGACTACCTCTCCACCGAGCACCTCCTGATCGGCATCGCCGACAAGGGCGGCCAGGCCGGCGACGTCCTCGTCCGGCAGGGCGCCACCGCGAAGAAGCTGCTGGACGCGTTCCAGAAGGCGCGCGGCGGCCGGCGCGTCACCTCCGCCGATCCCGAGGGGTCCTACAAGGCGCTGGAGAAGTTCGGCACGGACTTCACCGCCGCCGCCCGCGAGGGCAAGCTCGACCCGGTCATCGGCCGGGACCAGGAGATCCGGCGGGTCGTCCAGGTGCTGTCCCGGCGCACCAAGAACAACCCGGTCCTCATCGGCGAGCCCGGCGTCGGCAAGACCGCCGTCGTCGAAGGACTCGCGCAGCGCATCGTGAAGGGCGACGTCCCGGAGTCCCTCAAGAACAAGCGGCTCGTCTCCCTCGACCTCGGCGCGATGGTCGCGGGCGCCAAGTACCGCGGCGAGTTCGAGGAGCGGCTCAAGACCGTGCTGGCCGAGATCAAGGAGTCGGACGGCCAGGTCATCACGTTCATCGACGAGTTGCACACCGTCGTCGGCGCCGGCGCGGGCGGCGACTCCGCCATGGACGCCGGGAACATGCTCAAGCCGATGCTCGCGCGCGGCGAACTGCGCATGGTCGGCGCCACCACGCTCGACGAGTACCGCGAACGCATCGAGAAGGACCCGGCGTTGGAGCGCCGCTTCCAGCAAGTCCTCGTCGCCGAGCCCTCGGTGGAGGACACGATCGCCATCCTCCGCGGCCTGAAGGGCCGTTACGAGGCGCACCACAAGGTCCAGATCGCCGACAGCGCCCTCGTCGCCGCGGCCACCCTCTCCGACCGGTACATCACCTCCCGCTTCCTGCCCGACAAGGCCATCGACCTCGTCGACGAGGCGGCCTCCCGGCTCCGCATGGAGATCGACTCGTCCCCCGTCGAGATCGACGAACTCCAGCGCGCCGTCGACCGGTTGAAGATGGAGGAGCTGGCCCTCAGCAAGGAGACCGACGCCGCCTCCCGGGACCGCCTGGAGCGGCTGCGCCGCGACCTCGCGGACAAGGAGGAGGAGCTGCGCGGCCTCAACGCCCGCTGGGAGAAGGAGAAGCAGTCCCTCAACCGGGTCGGTGAACTCAAGGAGAAGCTCGACGAGCTGCGCGGCCAGGCCGAACGCGCCCAGCGCGACGGCGACTTCGACACCGCCTCCAAGCTGCTGTACGGCGAGATCCCCACGCTGGAGCGGGACTTGGCGGAGGCGTCGGCCGCGGAGGCGGTGGCCGCCCGCGACACGATGGTCAAGGACGAGGTCGGTCCCGACGACATCGCGGACGTCGTCGGCTCCTGGACCGGCATCCCCGCTGGGCGCCTCCTGGAGGGCGAGACCCAGAAACTCCTGCGCATGGAAGAGGAGTTGGGCCGCCGCCTGATCGGCCAGACCGAGGCCGTGCGGGCCGTCTCCGACGCCGTACGCCGCTCCCGCGCAGGGATCGCGGACCCCGACCGGCCGACCGGGTCCTTCCTGTTCCTCGGCCCGACCGGCGTCGGCAAGACCGAACTGGCCAAGGCCCTCGCGGACTTCCTCTTCGACGACGAGCGGGCGATGGTCCGCATCGACATGTCGGAGTACGGCGAGAAGCACAGCGTGGCCCGGCTGGTGGGGGCGCCTCCTGGCTACGTCGGGTACGAGGAGGGCGGCCAGCTCACCGAGGCGGTGCGCCGGCGGCCGTACACCGTCGTCCTGCTCGACGAGGTGGAGAAGGCACATCCCGAGGTCTTCGACGTGCTCCTCCAGGTGCTGGACGACGGGCGCCTGACGGACGGTCAGGGCCGCACGGTCGACTTCCGCAACACGATCCTCGTGCTGACGTCCAACCTGGGCAGCCAGTTCCTGGTCGACCCGCTGACGACCGAGCACGAGAAGCGGGAGCAGGTGCTGGAGATCGTCCGGACGTCCTTCAAGCCGGAGTTCCTGAACCGGCTGGACGACCTCGTCGTCTTCTCGGCCCTCTCGCAGGACGAGCTGGCGCACATCGCGCGCCTCCAGATCGACCGGCTCGCCCGGCGCCTCGCCGACCGGCGGCTCACGCTGGAGGTCAGCGAGGAGGCGCTCGCGTGGCTGGCGACCGAGGGGAACGATCCCGCGTACGGGGCGCGTCCGCTGCGGCGGCTCGTCCAGACCGCGATCGGGGACCGGCTGGCCAAGGAGATCCTGTCCGGGGAGGTCAAGGACGGGGACACGGTCAGGGTGGACGTGTTCGGGGACGGGCTGATCGTGGGGGCGGGCACGGGGAAGAGGCTGTAGGGCCGGTCGGGGTTCGGGTAGGTCGGGCGGGGGAGGTCGGGGTATTACGGGTGACCCGGGGTACTACGGGTATCCCGTAATACCCGCGCCGCCTCCGTAACCCCGTGACCACCGGCTTTCCCGGCCCCCGTCGCCCCCGATGTTCAAGGCCCGGTCAGTTCGTGTCAGCCGAGGGCTGACAGGGTCCTTCGGGGGTTGCCAGTCCCCGCCCCGCATGGGGGAGGATGGCGGCATCCGTACGAAGGGAAAAACACGGTGAGCATCGACCCGTCCTCGATTCCGAATTTCGGGGGCCAGCCCGAGCCGCAGCCCCAAGGACCGGCGGGCCCCGTCGTCCCTGACCAGGATCTCGTGAAGCAGCTCCTCGACCAGATGGAGCTGAAGTACGTCATCGACGACGAGGGTGACCTCGCGGCGCCGTGGGAGCAGTTCCGCACGTACTTCATGTTCCGCGGGGAGGGCGAGCAGCAGGTCTACTCCGTGCGGACCTTCTTCGACCGGCCGCACCAGATCGACGACAAGCCCCAGCTCCTTGAGGCGATCGACGACTGGAACCGCCGCACCCTGTGGCCCAAGGTCTACACGCACACCCACGACGACGGCTCGGTCCGCCTCATCGGCGAGACGCAGATGCTGATCGGCGCGGGCGTGAACATCGAGTTCTTCGTCTCCTCCACGGTGAGCTGGGTCCGCGCGTCCATCGAGTTCGACAAGTGGCTCGTGGAGCAGCTCGGTCTTGAGGACGAGGGCGTCGAGCTGGAGAAGGAGGGGGACGACGACCAGTAGGTCGTTCCCCTCCGTGGGCCCGTAGGTCTGGCGGGGCAGCGGGTGCCGTAGTCCCGAGGTACCAGGGGCGCGCACCCCGTACGACCCGTAGACCCTCCGGCCTACAGCGGCGTATCCGCGAGCACGACCAGGTACGCCCCGTACGCGAACGAGAGCCCGGCCAGGGCCGCGACCACCACGGCCGCGTGCCACGGCCGGGTTCTCGCCGTCCGGGCCAGGGCCGCCGCGACCGGCAGGAGCAGGGGGAACGCCGGCAGCAGAAACCGTGGCTTCGACTCGAAGAACCCCGACCCGCCGAGGGCGATCAGCAGCAGGACGCCCGTGTAGACCAGCAGGGGCAGCGGGGCGCGGTCGGCGAGGAGCAGGGCGTACAGCAGGGCCGCGGCGCCGACGATCACCAGGGTCATCGGGAAGACGAACCGGTCCCCCTCCAGCAGCAGATGCCGGACGAACCGCAGCGACCCCTTCCCGAAGTCGAACCGCGACCCCCACAGCCGCTGCACCGCGAAGTAGCCCCCCAGCGGATCACCCTTCCGCACCCCCACCCACAGCACGTACGCCGCCCACCCCAGGGGTGCGAGCGCGATCCCCGTCCACAGCCTGTGGGAAACCGGGCCCCGCGCGCGGGGGGCTCGCACGGGCACCGGTTCCGTGAGCCGTCCTCGCGGGGGCGTCGCCCGCTTCGAGCGGGTGCTCCCGCTCTGACTCGGCATCCCCGCGACGAGGCCCCGCGCGCGGGGAGGCTGACTGGTGCTGGTGTCGTGGCCGGGGTTGGGACTGGAGCCGGAGTTCCGCTTCGTCGGCACCCCCGTCGTCGGCCGCTCCCGCGAGCTGAGGCCAGGGTTGAGGCCGGGGCTGAGGCCGGGACCGGAGTTCCGCCCCCGCACCACCGTCCGGTGCCCCCACGCGCGCACCCGCGCCAGAACCCCGCTGACCCGCCTCGACGTCCCCAACCCGCGCCCCCGCGCGCGTACCCCCTCGCACACCCCCGCCACCACCACAGCCGCGGCGACCGCGAACCCGTTGGGCCGGGACAGCCCCGCCGCGGCGGCCAGCGTGCCCGCCCACACCCAGCGTCCGGTCAGCACGGCGTACAGCGCCCACGCGGCGAAGGCGGTGAGGACCGGCTCGGTGTAGGCCATCGACAGGACGACGGAGTGCGGCAGGAGTCCCCACAGGAGGACCGTCGCGGCGGCGACGGCGGGACCGCGCAGGAGCCGCGCCACGGCGTGGATCCCGCAGGCGGCGACGGCGGCGGCCGTCCAGGACACCAGGAGGCCCGCTGAGCCGCCGCTGAGGGGCGTCACGGCGGTCACCGCGCGCACGAGGCCCGGGTAGAGCGGGAAGAACGCCAGATCGCTGTGGACGACGTCGGGACCGAAGTGCAGGGTTCGCCCGTAGCCGTGCGCGGCGATGCCCAGGTACCACCGTGAGTCCCAGGAGTGCCCGAGAAGGGCCAGCGGATCCTTGCCGGCCGCGTGGGCGACCCCCGCGAGCACCCCCGCCCCGGCGAGCCGCGCCAGGACGAACAGCCCGAGGGCGACGAGCACGCCCCGGTGGCGCCGGACAGCGGGACGGTGCGCGACGACGGACGGCGGGGCGAGTGCGGTGGTGGCGTGAGTCACACTCGGCACCATGCAGTGCCACGGCCCGACATGCGAGCAGGAGAGGGCCGGGTGGGGGATTCTGACGGATCGTCGGATCGCACGGAGTGTCGCGTTCCGCGGATGTCCGTATCGCGCTCCCTATGGACGCCGTTCCGGAACCGATGCCGTCATCGATGTCCTGATCGACGTCCTGTAGGGAGCCCCGTTTCAGTCGGCGAGCGCCTCGGCGACGGCGTACTGGAAGGGCCCGGAGTTGACGTACGTGAGGAACTGCTTCGCCGAGCGGACCGCGCCGGTCGGCTCCGGGGACGCCGTCACCCAGGCGACTCCCTGTTCGTACACCTGGCGCGGATCAGGTGGCGAGGAGAGCGGTCAGGACGACGGCGGGATCGGCGTCAGGCGGTCCGGCCGGCCACCAGGTGCCCTGGTCCTTGGTGTACGGGTACCACAGTCCGTCCCGGCCCAGGCGCAGTTGGGCGTCGCGGCCCTCGACGGTCCAGCGGTTGCGCCAGGAACGGAGCCGGGGCGGTCTGCTGTCGGCCCAGTCCGCGCGCAGCGCCTCGCGGTCGCGCTCCAGGCGGGAGGCGGGCGGGGTCCAGGGGCTTTCCAGTACGTCCAGGGACGCGGCACCGCCGTGCCGCCACGCGCGGGTGGCGACGGCGAGGTCGCGGGGGGTGCGGCCGCAGTTCGAGGCGATCCGGGCGAAGACCTCCAGAGTGGGGTGAGCGGCGGTGAAGCGGACGGTGTCCTGCCAATCGGTGAGCGGGACGGGCGGCGCCGTGTCGGCATGGCGCGTGTCGAGGGCTCCGGCGAGCAGGTGATGGGCACGCATCGCGGCGTCGGCGGCGAGCAGTTCGAGCGCGGCCGGGTCCACGCCGGGCTCCGGGACGGCCGAGTCCACC